>NZ_KB291288.1:0-15644 GCF_000318275.2 Capnocytophaga sp. oral taxon 332 str. F0381 | reverse complement strand
ATACAATAAATAATTGGATTATTCCCTTTTTAAGGCTAGGAAAATTTAGCTTCAATAATGGAGAGCAACCAGATGTTTATTTTCTTGATATAACTTGCATTGGAATGCTTTTATTAGGGTTTATCTCCAAGTTCCTCAAAAAAGTTTAAACACGTTTGTTGAATGTTTTGCAAAATGCCTAGCTAAAATGTTGTTTAATAAAAAACTTTGGCAAAGCTCAAAGCCTTGCCAAAGTTTATTTATCGTCTGTTGTTTGTTTTTTACTTAAAACACTACTTTTCCTCTATTACCCTCTTTAGTGTTTACAAACCATACTTGTCCTCCGTTTTCTAAGGTGGCGTTGGGGGCAATGGTGCCGTACCATTTTACAATTACGTTTTGATAATTATAACGCAAACTTCGGTTTTGTAATCCCAATAAGTGAGCGTGGTATTCGTCATAGCTGTCAAACAATAAGTTAGCATTTGCTTCTTCTTGTTTGTAGAGTGTTACTACCTCGTGCAGCCCCATAGGTGAAGCAAGTGTAAGTTCTCCAAAATGAGGTGTTTTCAGCGGAAACTTCTTTACATATACACTCTCTTTGCCCCTGCCGTTTATAATTCGCTCCCAATATACATATACATCTCCTTGGGGTGCTAAATCGGGTTTAAACAAGTAAAGTACAGGTGTTCCTTTATACACCGGCAGCGGGTAGTGTTTCAGTATTTTATGAGCATCAATCTCATTAGGATTGGCAATCTCATATTGGTATTCTTTTTGTTGCACTTCCCGTGATGAAAAATAAGTTAGCGGCTCATTACTCACCACGCAATAATGTAGCGTTTTGGCTGATAGGTTTTTGATAATCAGTCGGTCTGCACCCTTTTCGGTATAGTCTTTCTTCAGCTTAATGCGCCTTTCGTTATCGTAATACCCCCGTCTTTCTATCAAGAACACGCTGTCGTATTTCATTAGCACAGGCTCACCACCTATCACAAAAGGCGTGGTAAGTCGTTCATTTTTAGGCGTATTTTCGGCATTACCTGTGGTGAAAGTGGCATAACTCACCTCTACTTCTGCAGGCGAACCATCATCGGTAGTTACAATGACATAGTTATGCTTTTGTATTTTAGCTTTTTCAACGATAGTAGTAATATCGTCTTCCTCTCTGTGACAACTAAACTGAAAGCTCAGCATTACAGCACTGAAAATTAATAAATTGCGAATGGTTTTCTTCATATTATTTATATTTTATGCATTTTTAAGTTTTTTATAATCAACAAGTACGGCTATAGCAAATGCCAATACTGTGGGCAAGAACCACTCTATTTGGTAAGATGCTAAGGGCAATTTGTCTTTAAATGCCAATATATCGTTAAGAGATAGCAATTTAGCCATTGTAAATACGCCAGAGATGACTGCTGCTGTGGTAACTCCTACAATATACCTATTGATGCTACCATTACTACGGCTAAGAAAGAAAGCAAAATATCGGAAATAAAGAAGCCTGCGAAAGCGACTCCACTAAGGGCACCTACTTTTAAGCCGATGTAGGGAGGGATTACTAAATTGCCTGCACCGAAGAACATCGCGAAGAGGGCGAAGCCTGCAGTCATAATTGTAATAAACTTTTTTGCATTCATAAGTGTTCGTTGTTAATAGCTAAGAGCTATGAGGTTAATATGCCACAAATGTACAAATTATTTTTTGTTACGCAAATTTTTTTTTACTTTTTTTACATTATCTATCCCTTATCTATCCCTTATCTACCCCTTATCTACCCCTTATCTATCCCCCCCGCTGGCGCAAGCTTGCAGCTTGTGTCCAATTCAAAATTCAAAATTCAAAATTGTTTTCCACCGAACCTTGAGCGAAGGAAAGTCGGCGAGCTGGCGCAGCCGAGTATGTGAAGCCTGTGCGGCTCGCACTATATACAAATTTTACTTGTAGGTGGAATGGGCAAAACGACCAAAGACTATATTTTTTTTGTTAATTCAAAAATATTTTCTTACATTTGCGGCAAAATTTAAAATAATTAGAATTATGGCAAAGACAGCAAATGTATTGTTAGGTTTGGCAGCAGGTACTGCTATTGGTGTAGGATTGGGTATTCTTTTTGCTCCTGATAAAGGCAAAAATACTCGCGAAAAAATTAAAGACAGCGTAAGTGACAAGGCTGAAAAACTTAAAGAACAGCTTGAAAAACTCACTGAAAACGTAAAAGAAAAATCGGCAGAACTTAAAGGCTCTGTAGAAGAAAAAGTAGATGCATTACTTTCTAAATCGAGCTATAAAGCGGAAGATATCATTACTTTTTTAGAGAAAAAATTAGCAAACCTAAAGGAAGCTAACGCTAAATTACAAAAATAGTATGTCGGTTACTGCTGTAAAAGAAGCATTTGAAGAAATTCCTACAAGAGCGCAGTCGGTTTTAGATACGCAATGGGCTTATTACAAATTGTCTTTATTCCGGTTTATTGCTAAATCGGCGATAGGGCTTATTACTTTTTTCATTATAGCTTTTGCGTGTTTATTGCTGCTTATTTTCCTATCATTTGCCTTTGCTTATGCAATGGGTAATGTGCTGGGAGATGTAGCCTATGGCTTCCTTTTTGTAGGAATCTTCTATTTTTTATTGATGCTGATAGTGGTTGCGTTTAGAAAAAAACTGATTGAACGCCCATTGCTATCTATATTGTCTGATATTTACTTTAAAGCCGAGACTGAAGATGACAACAGTGAAGCATAAAACATATCGTTCGTTTGAAGAAATAGATAACGATCTGAAAATATTGCGATTAGAAAAAGAGATAGATAAAATTGCTCTTACACAACAGGTACATACGGCTTTAGAAAGCCTTAGTTTTAAAAACTTAGTAGCGCACACTTGGCTGTCGTTTTTGTTCAATGAAAAACGATGGTTCAATTTGGCTATGGAGTATGCTTTGTATTTTATTTTCAGGGGTCGTAAATCATAACTTATTGTATAGATGAAACATAGCCTTGTAAAACACATAGATTGGATTTCGGTATTGCTCTATTTATGCTTGGTGTCGTGTGGGTGGATAGCCATTTTTTCTACCACTTATTCTGACCTTACAATGAGCTCTATATTCGATTTAAATCAGTTTTACGGCAAGCAAATGCTTTTTATAGGGCTTAGTTTTATTCTTATTGCGTTTATTTTGGCACTTGATAGTAAGCTGTACGTCAATTTAGCCATACCATTTTATATTGTAGCCATACTGCTATTGGCAGGGCTTTTTGTTTTTGGCAAGGAAACTAACGGGGCGCGGGCGTGGTATGCCATAGGCTCTATTACGGTGCAGCCCAGCGAGTTTGCCAAAGTAGCTACGGCATTGGCTTTTGCTCGCTATGTGAGTGATATTCACACCGATGTGCGGCGCACTACCGATTTGCTAAAAGCTATAGGTATTATTTGCGTGCCAGCGGTGCTCATTTTGCTACAGCCCGATGTGGGCAGCTTGCTTGTCTTCTTTTCATTGGCTTTTGTACTCTTTCGCGAGGGAATGCCTTCAGCCTTGTTGTTCTACGCTTTCCTCGCTGCCTTAGTATTTATCAGTTCACTCAAGTTTGGTATGCCTATCACACTGATAGTCTGTACCTTACTTATTGCGGGCTATTGCTTTTTCTACCAAAAGAGAACGCATCGTTTTCCTTTTCAGAATGCGCTTATCCTTACTGCTATTTGCTTTGTTACTGCTATAACTACACAAACGGCGTATGACAATGTGCTGAAGCAACACCATCGCAACCGACTTAATTTGTGGCTACGCTTAGAAACTGACCCACAAAAAATAGCAGCTATGAAACGCGATTTTGCCTATAATACCAATATGGCAGAATCTGCTATAACTTCAGGGGGTACTTTAGGCAAGGGATTTTTGCAAGGTACGCGCACCAAAGGGAACTTTATCCCTGAACAGCACACTGACTATATCTTTACTACCATTGGCGAAGAATGGGGCTTTCTGGGTACTTCTTTGATAGTGATACTCTTTACTTGCCTATTGCTGCGGCTCTATGTGCTTGCCGAACGACAGAAAACTAAATTCAACAGGATATATGGCTATAGTGTGGTTTCTATACTCTTCGTTCATTTTTGTATCAATATAGGGATGGTGATTAGTTTGATTCCCACCATAGGTATTCCGTTGCCTTTCTTCAGTTACGGGGGCTCAGGGCTTTGGGCATTTACGATATTACTATTTATATTTTTAAGATTAGATGCGAGGTGATGAGGTGATTTGCCGATGAGGCGATGTGATAATTACTTTAACAAATGAAAAAGATACTATATTTACTGCTGTGGGCGGGGGTACTTACTGCCTGCCAACAATCAAAAACTACTGATGCCACTACAGCTACAAATACAACTACAGTTGCTACAAGCACGGCTACACTTACGTATTCTAACTTGGTGGATGTGGCTACCCAAGAGCAGGTGCAACAAGCCCTGATAGCGGCAGGAATAACCCCTAAAAACGTCAGTGATTTTTTAGAAAGTGTAAGCCTCTTCAATCGTACCGCTGGAGGCAAAGCGGGCTTGGTAGCCCAAGGATTCAACACTATTGATAGCTTGCTGCCTCACTACAACGAGGTGGCTATACAAGAAGATTGGACAGCTAAATACCCTACTTTTCAGGGGTACAACTGTCGCCTTACTTCATTTACATTGTTGCGCGATTTTATAACTTTTTCTGCTAAAAGTCCCTACACGATAAACGACCCCAATGAGGTACTTTTTATAGACTGCGAGTCGTTGCGCAATACGCCTAAAAAACTATTTACCCCCGAAGAGGAAAAACAATTTCTTACACTATTTACCGAAGTGCCTACAACTAATACCAAAGAGGTGGGCGTTCATTTACAAAACTTACAAAAAGCTTGGCAAGAGCGGGGCATTTCGTTTCGCTACAAAGGCGATGCCACTAAAGCATCACTTATTTCTGTAATTTTTCACTCGCAAATCACTCCCGAAGAGAACTTTTTGTTTGTGGGACACGTAGGCGTGCTGGTACCTTTCCAAGACGGACTTCTTTTTGTAGAAAAGCTTGCTTTTCAGGAGCCTTACCAAGCTATTAAGTTTGCTGACCGCAAAGCGCTGAACGATTACCTGATGAATCACTACAATGTAGAATGGAATCAGCCTACTGCCCCACCTTTTGTAATGGAAAACGATATGCCAATTTTGAATTTTGAATTATGAATTTTGAATTAGTGGATGGGACAATTGGGTAATTTAAATGATATAGATGCGCAAAGTTTGCAAAAAGCCTATCAATTGTTTGAAAGTGGGGCTATTAATCGTATTGAAGTAGGCACTACACGTGGATTGTGTGATATTCACCGCTATATTTTTGACGGTTTATACGATTTTGCTGGCAAAATACGGCATCTAAATATTAGCAAAGGGGGATTTCGTTTTGCTAATGCTATGTTTTTACACGCTATTTTGCCTGTAATAGACCAAATGCCTGAAAATACTTTTGAAGAAATTATTGCTAAATATGTAGAAATGAACATTGCACACCCTTTTATGGAGGGCAATGGGCGCTCTATGCGTATATGGTTAGACCTAATACTCAAAAAACGACTACAAAAAGTAGTAGATTGGAAACAAATAGATAAAGCAGCTTATTTGCAAGCAATGGAACGCAGCCCTATCAACGATTTAGAATTGCGTTTTTTATTACAACCTGCCCTCACCGATAAAGTAGATGACCGCGAAGTTATTTTCAAAGGCATTGCACAATCCTATTATTATGAATTATGAATTTTGAATTGGAATTGGGCACAAGCTGCAAGCTTGCGCCAGCGGGGGGTGGCACAAGCTGCAAGCTTGCGCCAGCGGGGGGAATTATGAATTTTGAATTTTGAATTTGTGGGGATGATATATCAGGAAAGATTAGAAACTGCGAAGCTGCATTATCAGCAGTATCACAAACAATATAACATTATTGCCTTCCTACGGGTACTTGCCATAGTATTAGGAGGGCTTACTATTTATAAGGCGATTGGCGAAAACTCGTGGTGGTGGGCTGCTACTGCCTTGTGCCTGATAATAGGCTTTTTTGCGCTGATTGTAAAGCATAAAAACATCGCTACCCAACGGGCTATTGCCAAAGCTACTATAAAGATTAACGAGCAAGAAATAGCTTTTCTCAGTCAGCGTGTTTTTCCTGCCGATAACGGTGCTGCTTTTCAGGTGGAAAACCACCCATACGCCTACGATTTAGATGTGCTGGGCGAGCAATCACTCTATCATTATCTGAATCGCACTCACACTTTTTTAGGGCGTAAGCTCTTGGCAGAGCGTCTTTTAGTTCCCAACCGCTCGGCTATTGAAGAGCAACAAAAAGAAATAAAAAAACTTACTCCTGAATTGGCTTGGCGACAGCGCTTTATGGCACACGCCTCGCAAATAGACGATAGTGCCTCACTTTACCAAAGATTACAGCAATGGGCTACTGGTGCTGCTGCACCTCTACATAAGGGGATAGTGCTTTATAGTATCATAGCTCCTATACTTCTTGTGGCAGCTTTGGTAATAGGCTATGGTTTTGGTTATCAGCTGCTACAATCGATAGGGAAACTGCTTTTAACACTTAATATGCTTGTTTTTTTCTCTTTTATAGGGAAAATGAGCAAAGAAAAACTCGGTTTTGAACATACTTATGCTATGCTTTACGCTTTTAAAGAATGTATTGCACAAGTAGAGACTCATTTTCCTGAAAAAAACGAACGAGCAAGTACCCATATAGCTCAATTATCACGTTTGTTGGACGATTTGGATAGTGTAAGTAATATTTTGGTGTCTATTCCACTTAATATTTTTAGTTTTTATCACCTTCATCGCTATAGAGCACTTTTACAGTGGAAACAAACCTATGGAACACACATAGCACAATGGCTTGAAACAGTAGCTACAACCGAAGTGTTGTGTAGTTTTGCTAACTTTGCCTACAACAATCCGCATTTTGTATATCCTACCTTCAACAATCAGTACAGAATTAGTTTTGAAGATGTAGGACACCCTCTTATAGCCGAAAATGAGCGTATTACCAATAATATTACGCTTGATGAGGCGCATTTTATTATCTTAACAGGCTCGAATATGTCGGGGAAGAGTACTTTTTTGCGTACATTGGGGGTAAATATGCTGCTTGCACAGGTGGGGTTGCCTGTTTGTGCTCGTGAGGCTGCTATACACCCCCTTCCTCTATTGGTATCGATGCGGCTATCAGACTCACTAAGCGATGGAAAGTCGTATTTCTTTGCAGAAATAAATCGTATAGAGCAAATTATGACTGCCCTGAAACGTGAACGCTGTATGGTATTATTGGATGAGATATTACGCGGTACTAACTCTGAAGACAAACAATACGGCACTATAAAAATTATAGAGCGACTGCTATCGCTAAAGGCAATAGGCATTGTTGCTACTCACGATATAGAAGTGTGTAAAACTGCTGATTGCTACCCTCAACAACTGCAAAATAAATGCTTTGAGTCGTATATTCACGAGGGCGAACTCTCCTTTGATTACAAACTGCGCGAAGGTATCTGCCAAAATAAAAATGCGACTTTCTTAATGGAGAAGCTAGGGATTATTAAGTGCGAGCCATAGGTGGTTTCTTGATGAATCTATTGAAAAAATCAATCATTAAAAGCCTTTTAATTACTAATTATTTTATATCTTTGCAAAAACTTAATAATTAAAAAAAAATAATTCTATGAAATGGGAAGGAAGACGACAAAGTAATAATGTGGAAGACAGACGCGGGCTGCGCGGTGGTGGCGGCAAACTCATTGCGGGTGGTGGTATTATAGGTGTTATTGTACTACTGCTACAGCTTTTTGGAGGCGAAACAGGGCAACAAGTGGCTTCGGTAGTGAACCAAGTGGCTGGCGGTGCCCAACAAGGAGGTGCTCCTACCGAACAAGTAGAACTTACCCCTGAACAAAAGAAAATAGGCGATTTTACGGCTACAGTATTGGCAGATACTGAAGATGTATGGCAAAAAATATTTTCAGAAAACGGTTTAGGAACTTACGAAGACCCTAAACTCGTACTTTTTACCTCACAAGTAAATACAGGTTGTGGTACAGCTTCTTCAGCTGTAGGTCCTTTTTATTGTCCTGCAGACCACAAATTGTATATGGATATGGATTTCTTTGAAGAACTCAAAACACGCTTTGGTGCTAAAGGAGGCGACTTTGCTATTGCTTATGTAATGGCGCACGAGGTAGGACACCACGTGCAAACTCTTTTGGGCACTTCGGCAGAAGTGAGGCGCAAAGAACAAGGTCTTAGCAAAGCGGCAGCCAACAAATGGTCTGTAGCACAAGAGCTACAAGCCGACTTCTACGCGGGGGTTTGGACACACCACAACAAAAAATATCTGGATGCTGATGATATAGACGAGGCTTTGAGTGCTGCTCACGCCGTGGGTGATGACGCTATACAAAAGCGTATGCAAGGACACGTGGTGCCTGATTCTTTTACGCACGGTACGTCTGAACAACGAAAATACTGGTTTATGAAAGGTTATAATACAGGTGACATTAGAGAAGGAAATATCAATACAATCTATGAACAAACAGCTCGTCGTTAAAGATTTAGGCACTAAGGACTACAAAGAATGCTGGGACTACCAAGAACAGCTTTTTCAGGAAATTGTAGCTCAAAAAGCGAATAATAAAACGCTGGCAACCCCGCTGCCTACTAATAATTACTTTCTTTTTGTAGAACACCCACACGTGTATACGCTGGGGAAAAGTGGGCATATAGAAAACTTACTTATCAACGAGCAAGCATTGCAAGATAAGGGTGCTACTTTCTACAAAATTAATAGGGGAGGGGATATTACTTATCACGGTCCGGGGCAGATAGTAGGTTACCCTATATTGGATTTGGATAACTTTTTTACCGATATTCATAAATATTTGCGTTCGCTTGAAGAGGTTATTATTCTTACCCTTGCCGATTACGGACTAAAAGGAGAACGCAGTGAAGGAGAAACAGGGGTATGGATAGATGTAGGTACGCCTTTTGCTCGCAAAATATGTGCTATGGGGGTGCGTGCTTCGCGTTGGGTAACTATGCACGGATTTGCCCTAAATGTAAATACCGATTTGGGTTATTTTGATAATATTATTCCTTGTGGCATACGAGGCAAGGCTGTAACTTCCCTGAATGTAGAGCTGGCTAAAGCAACTATCCCTCTTGCCGAAGTGAAAGAGCGTATTCTTCTTCATTTTGCCGAAATCTTTCAAACAGATTTGATAAAATAACAAGAGGCTGTCTGAAAAAAAAACATTTACATCGCTTCTTTCCCTTTGAAGGGAGAGAAGCGATTTTTGATAATCAGTGAGTTACAAAAAGGTTCATTTGTTTTAAAACTTCTTTTGCCCGAAAATGAAGCTTTTTGGTTAGCCTCTTTCGTTTTTCTTTTTATGCTTTCTAAAAAGGTAAAATTCTTCATTGTAACTAAAATAGCATAAACAGAATAAAAACTTAAGATAAAGTAGGGCTTTATTATAGTTAAAAAAAGTGTTAAATGCATTGTTTCTTATTTCCACTTCTAAAAGGTTTTGTAATTTTGCCGCTAATTATGCACTTTTGAAAATGAATTGTAATAAAAACTCAAACTTAAACTTAAACTAATGCAATCACAGGGGAAAAACAGAGATAAGTACTTTATTATTAGTAGGTTACTTTAATAAGGTGGCACTACTACAAAGCTGTTATAAAAAAGATTTTAAATATAACTTACAGAACACTAACACTAAAAACTAATCACTAACAACTAATAATTAAACAATAATGCTTAATTTTAAAAAACTTTTTACAATTTCGGTAACTCTAACTCTTTTGTTGCTTTCGGGTATAGCTAAGGCTCAGATAGTAGTAGCTATTAGCAATGTTACAGCCGAAACTGGAGCTCATTTTGCTGATAAAGATGATTTTTCGGCAGGGACGCTTACCGTTACGTTTATTATGAACACGGGTTATACTACTGCCGATGTAGCTATTGATTTAGCTTCAGGTATTGAGTATATACCCAATTCAGTAACGGTTTCAGGTGGTGGTGCAACTGTAGCTCAAGCAGCAGGGCATACTGCTGCTGCGCCTCGATTTACAATAACAGCTGCTTCAGGCAGTAATGTAGCTTTAGCTATCAAACGTAAGGTTACTAAGGCTGCTTTGGGCTCTTTAGACAATTTGAAAGATACAGCTGTATTGACAATAGGAGGAGTAACTTCTGATCCTGTTTTTAATAATCCGCCTTACGATTTGAAAAGACCTACACTTACGGTGCAGCTGCCTGAAACTACTCATAACGATGCCCTTGGTACACATACTAAAACTTTTACTATTCGCAATACGGGTTATGGTATTGTGAAAGATGTGTATTTTTCGGTAGCTTATCCTACAGATGTAGTAGGCAATAGCTTTTGGTATGCTGGTACTAAGCTTACCCCAATGGTTATTGGTAGTAAAACAGTGTACAAAGTGCCTAATGTGCATTTGGCAAATAACCAAGCCGTTACTATTAGTGAAAATTATACGGTGAAAAAATGTACTACAGGTAGGCAAATTAGCTATGAAGCTCACTGGGGTACTGATAATGTGATTTTTGAAACGAATACTAGCGCTAAAAATATCAGTGTAAGTACTGGTATACCTATTATTAGACATAGTAGCGATAGTGCTTTTAACTATTTTAAATGGCAAGATGGTTTTTGTGGCAATATTTTAGGTACTTATTATGTGCGTTTTAACAATGAAACAGCCGACCCCAAAGGGACTGCCTATAATGTAGAGGTGCAACTTTTTGATGGAGATCCTACTATAGGGTTTAGTTATTTTGAACCTATTAATATTCGCTTAATAGCTACTGATGGAACTGAAATTCCTATTTCGGCTACAGGTACTGGTAGTAATACTCGTTTCATTAAATTTAGTGATTTAGCAGCTGTATCTAATGCTTCTTTAGGCACTAAAAATGTAGGGTTTACCGATGAAGATGGCGATGGTTTTAAAGACGACCTTAAAAAAGGAGCTTATTTTCAAATAGCTTTTGACTTGAAAAAGAAGCAAGAATTTCAATGTCTGCAACCGGGGAAAGGGCAAAAGAATTATTTTAGCCTACAACCAAGAGCTTATGTGCTGTATGATAATGTATGTACAGGAGGGCGTGACACATCTGAATTGCGTCTTATCGATTATGGCACTATGCGTATTTATTTCAATGGGGTAAATGATGCTTCTAAACTTCCTGCCCAATTAGTACAGAACGTACCTTCAGCAGGCTATATTGCCCCTGGTATGAACTGGCCTTCTCTCGGAATACACCAAAGACTCAAAAATGAAGGTACTTTATCAGACAATATGCGTCAGTTTAAGTATGTAGTAACCACTCCTGCAGGGTTAAAACTCCAAAACGTAAAGCTTTACCGCCGCACAAATGTTTTTGGTGCTTCGGGAGTGCCCCCTGTTAGTATAACCGATATAGCCCCCAATACCACAGTAACTATTACTACTAGCAATACAGCTGCCTATAGAGACCTTACCTCTGGTTATCTCAGCTTCGATGCCCTATTACAAAATTGTAATGGTAGAAGTGAAGTGCCTATTACCTATTCAGTGTATTTGATAGTAAAGAATGGTGATGGTACTTATTGTGATATTCCGTTAGTTTGTGGTCAAACCACTAATATACCTGCAGTTTGTGCTGCCCCTTGTACTGTACAAGCTCCTAACATCCTCAGTACGATAGTGGAGCGTGCCGATAATTCGTATGGTTGGAAAGACGAAACTATGACTGTGCGCCGAACTCGTTCCGAAATATCACCTATAGAACGTATGCGCGCCCTTTATTTAGATGATATAGAATTCATTACTAAAGGACAACAGCACGCTGGTAAATCTATTGATAACCTTTTCTATTGGGTGAAAGTAGAAAAAACAGCTGACTTAGAGCCTAAAAAGATAACGCTAACAATAAATGGTGGGGCAGAACAGACTTTTAATGCTTCTGCTACTAACCCTATGAGAGGTACCAATGCTGCAGGGAAGAAATACTTCCGTTGGAATCTTACTTCTTTATTGCCAGCAGGTACACTTCCGGCAGGAGCTACCTTTACAGCGGTGGCAACCTACCAAGTGAAGAATAACAATCCCACTAATAGTAATGACCGCACGATGGATATACAATCGGGTATAGAATCTTTTTTCTATACGCTTGATAATCCTGCTACTGATACGGCTATCAATGCAGAGGGATATCATACCGCCGAAAAGCACTGCGGTCCTAGCCTGACCCCTATATTCTATATAGCCGAAACACAATCAATGTTGGCTACCAATGAATACAAAGAATTTTCAGGTTGTAATTCGGTACAATTAGGAAGTAACCTTATTTATGCGGCACGTAGGTTTAAACCTGGGGGGACTTATTTTTCACAAGAGTTCCGCCCTGCACGTCTTACTAAAAAGATAACAATCAAGATGCCAAGTGCTTACCAAATTACCAATATCAAGTATACCTATAGTTATAAAATAGCAGAGGCTGCTAAAGAGGCAACAGTAGATATGAGTAAATTGACCGTAGTGGATGATGGTACTTGGAAAACTTATACCTATATAAACCCTCCTAAAGGCACTACAGGGCATTTGCCACCGGGTATGATAACCGTAGTGAACGATTATAATGAATACATAAAAGTTTTTATACAACCATCGTGCAAGGCAAAAACAGTAGATGGCAATAAGAGTTTTTGGAATCAGGGACTTGATGCTAAGGCAATGAATGAGATTATAAGCTCTAATATAGAGTATGAAGATTATTATTATCACTATGCCGAAACAGCTAATAGCCTTATTGCAACTGACTACTTGAATGAACGCCCTATACTTTTTGCGGAAAGTAAAAAACCAGATATTAACATAGAAGCTGTGTCGCAACTAACCGTGAAAGCTACTAAGAATACAGAGGATGCTATTATAAAAATTGAAAATATAAAAGATAATGACGCTCCTTTTGGTTGGGTTTCTATTCCTGATGTTACGGGCTTAGAAGTGCTTTCGCTAACTGAAATTACAAGTGCAAAAGCACACGTGCGAACTTATACTGCACAAAGTAGCATTTCAGGAGAAAAGATGTTTTTCTTGAGCGAGGCGGGTAATGACGGCAAGATACTTAAGAACTCTGTACGTTATTTCAAAATAAACTACAAAATTACCAATTGTAACTCTCCTGTTTTACACCTTAAAGTATATGCAGGTTGGAACTGCTGGAGTAACCCTACAACAGGTTACCGAAATACTTGTAGTGATAAAAGTGCTACATTCTCAATTACTATAGCTAAAAGTAAAAAAGAAATAGCAGCAGATCCATCAAACCCAGGCTATAACGACCCTAATAAGGTGGGTAGCATCACAATGTGTGATAAAACACCTTATAGTTATACAATCAATAGTGCCGATGAAGGTGATATTTACGATGCTAAACTTGTCGTTACTCAGGCATCAGGAATTACTTTTCACGAAGTAGAAGTTGAATATCCATTGGGTAGTGGTACTAAATATCAAGTAGGTACGGGTGCCAATAAGATACATCATAGTGTGAATGGCAACAAACATACTTTTGATATTAGTGCTATCTTGCCAAATGGTAGTTTGCCAGGTTCTCTTAGTGAGCCAGTAAATGCTAATAACAGACAATTTAAGCTAACATTCAAAGTACAACCTGATTGTAATTTTTCGGCAGGTTCGTCATTTGATATAGATATAGAAGGTAACAATCTTTGTGGAAGCCCTGCTTTGGGAGACAAGACACGTGCTATTATAGCAGGGATTACAGGAGTGAATGTTAATAAATATAGTATTAACCTCGATCCGCTTACTTATGTAAGTGGTAATGGTACCCTATGCGGTGGAGGTATAACTTATAAAACGCGTGTAACAATAGTTAGTACCGACCCAACTTTCCAAGTAGGAAATAACGCACGCTTGAGATTTACTATTCCTGAAGGGTATGAGTTAACACCTTCGTTTGCTCTTTATGGTGCTAGAACTCCTTATGGGGCTGGTGCTCTTTGGGCAAACTCTGCACGAAAACAAAGTGAAGAACGTACTTTAGCCAATGGCAGTGAATTGGTGATGGATATACCCGCTGGAATGAAAAACGGGCAGTTCTTTGAGTTTGGTATTAAGATAATACAAAAAGCTGATGCTGTTATAGCTTGTGATACTCCTAAAAATCTGAAGGTTTTTGCTACCGATACAGTTACAGGCGTTACTTGTACTACATTAACACCACCGGCTACTACTTGTCCTTCACTTACAGTAGGGACATCACTTGAAAAAACGATACAAGTGAAAAACGAACGTCCTGAACTATCGTTTAAAGATATAAGTACCACATCGGAGATACAAGGTGGTAAGGAAAAACTTACTATCAAATATAAGGTAGTAAATGCAGCTACGGCTTCAGCTACCCTCATTGCGCGTCCTGTAGTAGCGAGTCTTTACTACGATGCTAATAATAACGGTCAGGTAGATAGTGGCGATACTAAACTTACTACCTATACAGCTACCGAAAATTTAGGCAAAGGAGTTACTTCGCCTGAAAGAACATTTGATTATCAGGTAGAGCAAGATAAAATATGTAGGTTGCTATTAGTACTTAAGAATGAGGATAACGTGTGTCTTTGTGGCGATGTAGCAACTAAAGTAACAGCTCCTACCCAGATAAATGGTTTGGTAAGTAGCCTTACGACTTGTGCTACCGATAGTGTAACTTTCCAATACAATGCACAAGCGCCTATTTATGTGGGCTATGAATGGAAAGCAGTAAGCCCATCGAATGCTTTGGGCTTCTTAAACAACACTAATACGCCAACGCCAACGTTTACTTATAACGGAGCAACCCTTACTAATACGCTAACAGTCACTTATACTCTTGTTGTGAAGCGTACCAATGGTTGTGAGGCACAACAGACAGTAACTGTATTAGTAAATGCTGTACCTAAGCCAACGCTTACTGTATCGCCTACTTTGGTGATAGACTGTAGTGCTACTAATGTGGATACAGCTATTGACAACTGGCTACAACAAGCGGCAAGTGCTACGGCTGGAGCCCCTTGTGCTACTATAGCAACCCTTACACATAACTACAACAGCGTAAAACCAGCTGACTTATGTGCAGCAACGGTAGTAACAGTAACCTATACCGCTATAGATAACTTTGGTGGTACAACTACCAAAACGGCTACCATTACATTGGTAAGCATAAAAGCTAATAACGAAACAATTACCGTAAGCCACGGAGCAGTAGCTACTACTACAAGTGCATCGGTATTGACTAATGATTTGGCGAATACACGTACAGCTACTACAGGTACTGTAAGTTTGACAGTTGTTACTCCAGCAACAGGTGTAGCAGGTAGTGCAACGCCAACGCTTAACAGCAATGGTACGATTACGGTACCAGCGGGTACTAAATCGGGGACTTATACTATAGGTTATAAGATATGTACTAAAGTAGCGAGTGTAACGGCTTGCGATACGGCTACCACTACTATCGTAGTAGGAGCAGCCCCTATAGTAGCAACACCAGATGTGGTAACTGTAA
>NZ_KB291287.1:0-11184 GCF_000318275.2 Capnocytophaga sp. oral taxon 332 str. F0381 | reverse complement strand
AGATAACTGTAAACCTTTTTTAGGACGTGACAGATCTTCTTAATTCTAAACTATGATAAGCAGCCAGTAACACTGGATGAAATAGCGGTTATAAACGAAGAAATAACCAAGGTGATCGGTAATCAACTGGAATACTCTTTTGTGATAGGGCAAGATTTTTCACAACAGGATAACTTGTCGGTGACATTTTTAGTGTCTTGTGATATGTAGCTAATTTCGGTAAGAATAATAGCTTTTATTTAACTGTCAAGAGGTGAAAAATAACATTTCCATGTTTAATTTTTTATTAACTTTGTAGTGTAAAAAAAATAAATTTGTAAAAGCAAAACTTTTATATATGAAAAGATTTCTACTTTTAGTTCTTATGAGTATAGGGGTGTTTCTCTCTTGTCAGAAGCAAGATAAGCCTGAGGACACGCCCGTAGTCCCTGAATCGCTACAATATCCGATGGGACTGATAACCAATAGCAAGGCAAATGCTTCCTACCCTGAACATCTTTTTGAAAGAGGGAACCAATTGCCTTTCTCTCTTGCGCTAAATTTCCCACAGGATGTAAGTGCGATGCCTTATTATAGGCAGTTAAACATGGGCAGTGCTCCTGCCTTTGCCTGTTCAGCGGTACTTTCTTACGCTATCAATTTTAATAAGCGAGGAATGTCTTTCTCTGATGCTGATTTTTTCTTTTCTCCCAGCTATCTCTTTAACCAGACGCGATTGGATCCTAAGGACTGCCTCAAGGGAGGGGCTACCATAGGGCACACACTTGCACTAGTAGAAAGCAAAGGAGTACCTCCTATTTCCCTCTTTCCTTATAATACAGAAAGTGGTTGTAACACCCAGCCCTCTAAGGCTCACTATACAATGGCGGCACGTAGCAAGATACGTTCTTTTGCTACCATCAAGCTGGATTATTATAGCTTTAGAGCAGCTATTAATGAAGATATGCCTATCATTATAGGGGCTAATATACCCGCTACCTTTATGAGCCTTTTCAAGCAGGCAGGGGAGTATATCTATACCGTGCGTGATTATACGGAAGATCATAAGATATTGGGTAGGCATGCCATGGTCGTAGTGGGCTATAACGCTACTAAAGGAGAAAACGGAGTGATAAAAGTGTTAAATAGTTGGGGTATAGGTGGTTACAAAGGTACAGGTTATATAGAGATAGATGCAGCTCTTATAGGAAGCATGATAGATGAGGCCTTTATCATAGATGGGCTTTATGATAAATATGCTCCTTTTGACGAAGCACCTAAGCCAGATCCTAATCCTATACCTGATCCCAAGCCAGCGCCTGATCCAGCTCCAGATCCTGCGCCAACGCCTGATCCCACACCTGACCCAACGCCTCAGCCCGATTCCAAACCTGACCCAGAACCCGATCCTGAACCACAGCAAACTTATTCCGTAAATGTAGAATGGGTACCTTATCTTTCGGCAGAAACCTGTAGAATAGGTCAAGAAACGGTCATAGGTAAAATCACAGGTGCTGCAACAACTATACAAGTGGATAACGGGGGGAATCTCCGTATAACTCTCAGAGTACGTAAAACAGATGGAGGAACATTCTCACGAGGCGGAAGGTTCTTTGTCAAATATGATAATTTCTGCAACAAGGCTATAGATGAAGAAGGAAAGCCTTATCAGTCAGGGATATATGAAATTACAGAGACAATTACCCTAAGTAGTACAGAGATAGACGCCCAAGGGAAGGTTATATACCTACTTACTAGAGCACAAGGCGGTACTAATGAAAGGAACTATTGTGCTATTAGAATTACACCTAACTAGTTAATATAAAGATAAATAAAGCAAAGAGACTGTTCGAAAAATCATGTTTTTAAGGGGAGAGTAGTCTCACATACTCTGCTATCACGGATCTAGCCCTATAACAAAACAAAAATAACGGATTGTTAATAAAACAGAATCTATAAATACTCAATATAGATAAATTTTGTATTTTGAAAAGTAGTATTTTAAGATTTTTGGATAGTCTCTTCTTAGTTTTTTATAAGGGTTAAAAAAATATTTGGTAAAAAAGTTGTGGGATTAAAGAAAAAGACGTATATTTGCAGTGACTTTTTATATTTATCAAATCTAAGTGAGGGTTTAATTTTGTAAAAGGGTAATCTATGAAGTGTTTTTCGAGACTATCAGTTTTTTTATTAGGACTGTTTTTTATAGTGTCTTCTGTTAGTTCAACAAAATTAGTAACTAATGGATGATTATATCAGAAATAAAAAATTACCTAATGTCTCTATTCTGATGAGCTCTAGTAACAATGAGTTCTCTTATGTTGATATGGTTAATAATATGGGATTTTTTGCTAAAGCAATACTAGATGGTAAAGGATATGCTGATGCAGGGGATGTAAATCATATCATTTCACTTTGAGAGTTGGTGGATTATATAAAGAAAGTACTACCACAACGAACTCGTAACTGTCAATACTGCCGTGAACAGCAAACACCACAGATATTGAATGAAGGGAAAAGTTTTAATACAAGATTGTCTAATTATTAAATACTAAAAAATATGTTTACAGTACAAGTAATAGAAAGTAGTACAGGAAAGCCTGCTTACTACAAGAGAGTAGGAGTCGTCTTTAGTGGATTCTTTAGAGGAATGACTCAAGACAAATACACCGACAAGGATGGTGAAGTTCATTTTACAGAAGATAATGGGGAGGGTTCTATCTATGTGCAGGGTAAGAAAGCCTATGAAGGTAGAATAGAAGGAAGAAAAGTGATTTATATATGAGAGAATTTAAAGGATATTTCATTCCTAAGAATAAGTGGCCTTTTTGGGATAAACTCATTATTAATGGAGGAATGCTCCTCTACCAGCGCTATAAAATAATAGGAATAGAGGAAAAGCGTATACCTATAAATGCTATTAACTCTGTAACTCTTAATAAAGGGATTCTCTTTTGTACAATAATCATTAGTTCAATGGGGGAACGAATTGTTGCAGAAGGATTTACCAATAAAGATGGGAAGGAAATATCTATATTGTTAGGTTTTAATTAAAAATTTATTGTAATATTAATATAAAAACAATCTTATGGAATTAGTGTTAAATTTTTCAGCGCCACAGGAGTTAAATAATTTGAAAGAGGCTGGCTCACTTGAAAAGTATACTTGGATTTATGGGGTAAACTCTTCAGATGAGTTAAAATTAGATCTAGATACTTGGATTATTTCAAGTAAAGAACAAGAAAAATCAGCTCATATCACACAATGGAAAGTAAATCAGCAGGAGCATTCTATGATTTTGGAAGAAGATAGCAATGAGAGCTATCAAGAAATAGATTTATCATTTGCAGTGGCAATGTTAGGGCAGTTGGTAAGCCGAGAGGATTTGATTCGCTATTTAAAACAACTCAAAAAAGAATTTGCAAAGAGTAAAGAAGATTTTGAAAAAGAAGAAAATGGAGAAAAAAAAGAGACAGAAGTTAATAGTTAAATACAAAATAAAATGAAAGAAAAACAAATAGAAAGAACAATTCAAAAAGCAGTAGCAGTAGAAGTTCAATTTTTAGATAATACATTTCATAGGCTGCTCATAGCCTTAGAGAGATTGGAAACTTTTTTATCTATAGAAGAAGGAACTAAGATAGAGAAGTATACAGCTATGAAAACAGATCGTGATCAGCACAATGATATAGAGGTAATTCCCACAAAAGATAGTTATTATGGGGAGATGCAGCTTCAGATCATAGCGCTCTCAAAACAAGGACGTTTCAAGGATGCTCCTGATTATGTAGATAGTTCGGCAAAGTATTTCCTAAATGATATTTTGGAGTGGTATAGTCTTCGTGAAACGTTTCAACCAAATGATATAGAACGTTTTGCGACTCCTGTTTTAGCTTCTTTAACAGATAAGACACTAGAGTCAACAGAGCTTTCTGAGTTGATATACAAGTATGTAAGAGACTTGAATAACGATATACATAGCTTGCCAGATGAAGAAAAGCGCAAAGCAGTAGAAGAAGGCTGGTTAGCTTATGTAAAAGCAATGGAGCGTGTAAACGAAGAACTACAAAAATTTGAAACAGAAGATATAGAAGTAGACCTTACCTCTCATACTAGAGGGGAAGCTAAAAAAGGTTATGAACATCTTTTAAAATCATTTGAGTTACTATATCCTGAGGATAGAACCCCTATTTTGTTGCTCCAAAAAGCAGTGCAGCAATTGCTGCCCAACCTTATTAAAGAGAATACAGAAGAAATCAAAGAGGGCATAGAAGAAAAAATAAAGGAATAAAATATTAACAATTAAAAACAAGAAAAAATGAGTTTACAAAGTTTTGAAGCCAATGGTTATATTTACTTTGAGTTACATATAGCTTGTCCAGTTTGTAGAGAAAGAGGAATTACAACTCCACAGACAGGTTGGGTACATGCAAATGATAATTGTGGTGGTATCATTTATGTTGGGGAGAATGCCTATTATTGTTGTGTAAAATGTAGGCATACAGCACATGTGAAGGAATGGAAATACAAATGTCCTTCTCATTCTACCTCAGATGATGAATATATAGGAGTCGGTTCTAGTGCTGTAATAGCAGAAGTAATATCTTGTGCAGGACAGATGGTTTCTGAAGTTGGACAAAAATGGTTAATTAAGTTTTTGGAAAACTTGGGAGATTGGTAAAATTTTGAGTGTAATATACAAAAGTATTGCTTAAAAACAACTATATTACAGTTTTCTTAGAGCTTTTAGAAAAATGAATATAAAAAGCAATACTTTTGTCTATAGTGTTTAAAATTGTGAAAAATAATAAAATAATACAGAATGAGTTTACAAAGTTTTGAAAAGGATGGTTATACTTATTTTGAGTTATATGTAACTTGTCCAGTTTGTAAAGAAAGAGGAATTATGACACCTCAAACACAATGGCTACATAAAGATAATGATTGTGGAGGTACTATCTATATAGGAGACAATGCTTGTTACTATTGTGATAAATGTGAACATACAGGAAAATTGAAGTCTGTAAAAATGGAATGTCCTACTCACTCTACTTCAGATGGTTACTATATATCTCTTGATAGTAGTACTCTCAGTATAGCAGAAGTAATATCTTGTGTAGGACAGATGGTTTCTGAAGTTGGACAAAAGTGGTTAATTAAGTTTTTGGAAAACTTAGAAGACTGGTAATATAGAAAATAATGATATGAAAGTAAAATTAGTACAACTCCCCAATGGGAGCGAAAGATTTAAAGGAACAACACAAGGAGTATTCATTTCTAATATAAATTATGAAATATTAGCCAAAAATTTAGAACTGCCTTCTAATGATGTGCTTTATGCAAAACTGGAATGTAAGGAACTCTTGAGTAGGTTCGTAATATATGCTCAAATAGATAGATTAGCAAACGATTTAGAGGGTGATGATGAGAATATTTATTTGCATAAAGATTTTCTAGGAAAAAATTTTTTGGATAATGAGAAATTATCAGTAGAAATCACTCCTTTTAAGATAGAACAGCTTCCTTATGCAGAGAAAGTAGTGATACAGTTACCTGAAAAAGAAGTAGAACTATGGTCAGAAGAAGAAATAAAGCATGCATTGTCAGTTTTACCTCACAAAAATAAGTTTGTGGAGTTAGGAAAACAAGTAAACCTTTCGCCTAGGACTAAGAGTAAAGTAAATGGAATAGTAGAAAAAATATCGCCAGAAAGAGAATCCTTGTTTGAAAATCTCTATAGGGTAGACTCTTCTACAGAATTTATTCTAAAAGGGCTTCCTGAAAAGAGACAAAAAGTATTGGAATTTCAAAAGATAGGTGGTTTGAACGAAACACTTGTACGCCTAAGAGAAATTATACAATTACCTTTGAACTATCCTTCTCTTTTTGAAAAGTTTGATATGAAACCCTATAGGGGATTGTTGTTATATGGGCCTCCTGGAAATGGTAAAACATTAATAGCAAAGGAATTGGCTAAATCGTTGGGAGGAAAATTCTTTCAGATAGAAGGCGCTGAGCTGATGTCAAAATATGTTAGTGTAGGGGAAAAAGAACTGCGCAAAGTTTTTGAAGATGCAGAAATGACGGGTAATGCGGTTATTTTTATTGATGAGTTGGATGCTATAGCAATAGACAGGTCTGATACTAGTGAAGGATATGAAGTAAGATATGTAACTACGCTATTGACTTTAATGGACGGAATGAAGGATAAGAAAAGTAATATTTTGGTTATTGGAGCAACCAACCGCTTGGGAGCTATAGATAAGGCATTGCGGAGACCAGGGCGGTTTGATTTAGAGTTTGAAATACCACTACCTAATGCCCAAAAAAGATATGAAATATTTAAGTTGTACTGCAAGTTATCAAATGAATGTATAGAAGAAGGCATAACTGAGGAATATTTAAAAGAACTTTGCAAGAATGCGGAAGGTTTCTCAGGAGCAGATATGGCAGGTGTTTATAGAGAGGCTTCTATGAATGCAATCAGGGATAACCTGATCGTAGAGCCCAATGGTAAAACAGCTATTAAAAAGGTAGTGAGTGAAATCAAAATAAAGAAAGAGCACTTAGAAAGTGCATTTAATAAATTTAGTTCATATAGTAATAGACAAAAATGAGTTATAAAATAGATTTGTATATAGCTTGTCCTATATGTGTGTCAAGTGGAAGAAATACAATAAGGCAATATTGGACTCATCATGGAGCATGTGGAGGTATCTTGTGCATTGATGAGAATGCCATCATAGAATGTAGAAAATGTCATAAAAAAGCACATATAAAGGATATGAGATTTATATGCCCTGATGATCTGCATCACTTTGGAAAAGCTAGTTCAGCAGGGCTTTCAGAGGCATTGTCTTGTTCTGCTCAAATGGTAAATGCCAGTGTTATGTCATGGTTCATTAGTGTTATCAAACATCTTGATTAAAGGGATACATTATGGGAAGTGCAATGTTTCCAGGTGAAGGAGAAGGGCCAAGCCAAACGGTTAAAGTAGTATATTGGATTATTACTGTGATATGTGCTATTATATGGATACCTGAATATGGATGGTTTTGGGGGATTATAAGAGCTATTTTTTGGTATGTTATTTTTATATATCATCTAATTATGAAAATATTTTAATTGTTAAGTGTTATTTATAGTGTGAATTGATAGAGGATAAAAATACATATCGTTGGAATAGAGGAGGATAACTGTACGTTACGCATAGGATAAAACAATCTTTTCGTAAGACTTGTTGTTTTTCCAAGAAGTTAGTGAATCATCTAAAGGACTTTGCTTTAGCTTTCTTTTATATCAATTACAGATACATCTAAAACTATATCATACTTTTTAAAACACTACCCATTTCTTTATAAAAAATGTATTTTTCATTTATCTTTTTCTATACAATTAGTATAATATAACCTTGAAAACTCAATCCTTTCATTTGTGTAATTATAACAATCAGTAGTATCAATACAATATATAGATTTTTGGTCTCTATAAATCAGTTGTTCTGATGATACCCTTACCCATTTGCCTTCTACATACGATAAGTTTATACATTTGGCGTTTAAATCATCATTATCTATAGAAACTATTTTTAAATACTGAGTATCATAACCTCTACAAAGGTTCATTTCAGAAAAAACTTTATGATGACTACTAAAGTCACCTGCTCTTAATATAGGATAGGCTATGTCAGCTATATTATATATTAACTCTGTTATTTTCTTATAATCTTCATTTTCATAAATATAAACCTTATAAAGAAAATAAGTTTTTTCATCAAATAATGTGTCAGCATATTTCCATGCTTTTCTCCAATTTTCTCTGTTTTCGCCACCTCCAAAAATAGAATCTTGTACCATAACCTCTCTTGTTACTAACAATTTTTCTTTTTCACTATCACCTCTTACATCTAACAAATAATAAACAGAATCTCGCTGGTAATCAATAAGAGGGTAATCTCGTTTTTCTTCTTTGTTTTGAACTTGTTGGTTACCACAACTTAACAAAATCAATGTGATAATGATAAAAAACATTTTATTCACTTTTAGCGTAACTCTTTTTATATCATCTTTATCAGTATCTTCATTTATGTTATTACGTTTCCACCACCAACCTGCAGCATCAACAGCATAAGCTGAATAACCTGTATTGGTTTTTTCTACGATAAAAATGTATTTCATATTTATTATTTTTAACACCACAAAACTAAAATATTTTTTACTTATACACAAGTTTTTTGTAACTTTTACAAGAAATGTGTTTAAACTTTTTTGAGGAACTTGAACGCAAGACATATATAGTTTTCTTTTTTACTTTCCTACACTTAAAAAGAGAATAATCCAATTATTTATTGTATCTTTTGCCCAAAGTTCCTGAATTTTGGTGTTCTTTTTTTTCAAACACAAAATTACTAATTTTCGGGAACTTTTTATTTTATTGTAGGAAAAGTTTAAACAGCTTCTATATCATAATCATTGGGTAGTTATTCCTGCTTTAAGAATTAGTATTGAAGAAAATAACTCGAAAAAAATATGTTTTTATAATAAATATTTAGCTCCTTTTTGGGAAAATATACACCGTCCCATTACAAGTTGGCAGCTAGGGGGAATATTTCAGATGTAATGTTAAAATCTCAACGAATGAGCAATTTATGACAATATAACACTAAAAAATGACAAAAGAGATACTAATAGTAGGAGTTGGTAGCTTTGCAGGAGGTGCCTTGCGCTATATACTCTCGGTAGGGCTTAGCAAGTTAGGACGCTTATGGGCTTTCCCCATAGGTATTATGCTAATAAATATACTGGGCTGTTTTTTGATAGGGGTATTGTATGGCTACTTCAAAAGCAAAGCCACTACAGACCCTGTATTGCCTTTGCTACTGATGACGGGTGTTTTAGGGGGCTTTACTACTTTCTCTACCTTCTCGTTTGAGACTGTACAGCTATTGCAACAAAACGAATGGCTAAAAGCGGCGCTTTACGTAGTAGGGAGTGTAGGAGTAGGGGTAGCGGCGTGTTATTTGGGAATGAGACAGTTTGGGAATTAGGGAATTAGAAAATTTGAGAATTAGCAAATTGGGGAATTAGAGAATTAGCAAATTGGGGAATTAGAGAATTAGAAAATTAGCAAATTTGAGGGGTAGATACGTAGTATAGGGATAAAAGTTTTTGAAAAAAGGATTACCTAATGGTCATATTCCTTATACAAAAAGAATTACAAAAGACAGTAAGTAAAAGATGAACCTTTTTGTCCATTATACCATAAATGACAATAATTCAGAAAAGGATACATTGGGAGTAATCATAGAAAAAAGAAAAAAGGATGAAATACCAAATAAAATTAAGTATTTTTATTAGTTTTCTACTTATAAATTGTAGTGTTAAAAAAACTGAGTTTGAAATTATCTGTACAAAAAAAGTAAGTAAAGAGTATTCTTATAATCCTTTGGGTTTTATAGAAAATAGCTACGGAAAGTTAAATATAAAAACCATTTCTCACTACGATAAGGAAGGAAAGTTAAAAGAAGTTTTTTGGAATAGACCTAATGGTTTTTTGAAATATACATTGTCAGAACTAAAAAATGATGTAGCCTTATTAAATAGCTTTGATATTGATACTATATATTCCGATAAAAAATATATCAGTTATATAAAAGAGAAAAAGAATGATACTATATTTTATTTATCTAATGATGAAGTAATTATAGAGATAAAGAAGAAAGGATTGGATTAGTAAACTATTAAATAACAATGCGTTACCTCCTAAAAAGGTTTACCCCCAAGCGACTCTTAAAGTAAGTACACTTTTGGAGAAGGCGTTGCCTAAAATTGTGGAAAGTAAAACGGAGTTTGATATTAGGGAGTTTGTGTGAGGGGGAGTAAAAGGAAGGCAGAATTACAGGTGAAGAAATTAGAGAGGCATTAAAAAATACAAGTTTATGATTATTATTTTTTTGATTTTTTTTCTTATTTGCTATTTAATAAGTTTTCTTATTGTAAAAAGATTTATCAAAAAAAATAAATGGCAATGGTTTTTTATTATTGGGTGGATAGTAACCTTATTAGGGTTTATCATAAATGTATTTTTACATCACGACTTTGGAATGGATGGGTTTGCAAATATTAGTGATTTAAAAATAGCATTGGTGTTCTCTATTTATGAAACTATGTTAGAACCACTCCACCACATTTTATTTTTAGTTGCAGTAATTTGGTTTATTGTAGAATGGTATAAAAAGAAAAAAATATTCAAATAGATTAAAATATGAAGTTAAATGTGTTTAAACTTTTTTATTAAACACAAAATTACTAATCTTTTGGAACTTTTATTTTATTGTAAGGAAAAGTTTAAACAGCTTCTACACCAAGATATGAAGATAATATGTATTTGTTTAATAATACTGATGTAGAAAGAGAATGTAATATGTTAGGAGATATCGATTTATTAGAAGAATTTGATTTGGAAATATAATGTTTGGTAATATTGGGGTACGAGTTGTAAGCTCGCACCAGCGGGGGGAGATATCTATTATGGTACAACTATTTGGAAGTTAAAGAGATAAAAAAAAACTATGAAAAGAATAATATTTTTTCTTTTATTACTAATATTTATATCTTGCTCTAAAAATATAAATATAAAAAAAGTAGGTAATAATTTTTTTGAGAATGATTTATATATAGACAGTCAAGGTTGTCAATATATAAAGATAACGGAAATTTATAAGCAAGTAAAAGATAATCTTTTTGAAGATAAACAAGGAAATTTGTATATACAAGGCACTAATAATATAATTTTTTACTATTCTCGTCCAATATATATATCAGAACTTTATGTTATGAACTCTGATAAATTAATAAAAATAAAGGACATTGTAGATAGAGATACGTATGAAAAATTAGCTGATACAGGTTTTTCAAAAGATAAGCAATTCTTATACCTATTAAAAGAGTGGTCAGACAGATGGGAATTACATATTATTAGCAAAGAGCCCAATAAATATAAACTTGTTTGGAGAAATTGCAGATATTATCTTTATTCTGATGGTAGATATTATTTGAATCAAGACGTTTTTACAGAAGAAGAGCTGAAAGAATAATATACCTCTCATTGATAAAACTATTCGATAAACGTGTTTAAACTTTTTTGAGGAACTTACAAGCTTCAGTAACAAAAATTGCATAAAACAATGAAAAAAAGAATATTGAT
>NZ_KB291286.1:0-33309 GCF_000318275.2 Capnocytophaga sp. oral taxon 332 str. F0381 | reverse complement strand
TTTTTAGTGTAAACCTATTTCAGGATATGACAAGAGAGTTCCTTCTACTCGCAGTTTACTTAATGCTTTTATACGTAATTACATTTTCTCTAAATAAATATGCTTCTGACGAACCAAAATCAACCATCCTATTTAAAATCCAAACATAATCGTCAATTAGTTTTTTGTCGTTTTTGATTATTGAAATGTGGTTATAGTATAGTCGTTTTATCAACCTTTCTGCAGAAGGATATAGTAATGCAACGGTAGTGTCGGCTTCCGATTTGAATATATCAACTAACCAACTTATTGATTCTGGAAGAAAAGTCTTTTCGCCAACAGTTGAGAATACGTTAAGAATCGAAGTCGCTTTGTACTTCCCTAAATCCTTTACCATTGATTGATAAAAATCTCTTTTGTTTTCAAGAGGTCTCCAATGAGTAGAGATTTCTTTCCACTTTATATCAAGAAAAAGGATTGCAAGAAAATATTGCTTACCACTCACCTTGATTTTATCAAAAAAATATTGCCATAATACCCAAAAGTTTGTAATAAGCTTTTGGTTTAAATATTCTTCAGTCGAATTAGCAATAATATCGTCTAATTTGTATATTACAAACTCTGGTACTTTTGAAGAAAATTCAAATAGATCATCTGTTCTTCTAAGATTAGGCAATTCAATTTGATAGGTTGGGTCTATGATTAAATCTAGAACAGATTTAGATAATTCACTATTTGCTTTTAAAAGAAGTTCAGCCAAATAGAATTCCACGTAAAGAACTGATTCTGAATGAATTTGTCTCTTTTCTTTGTTGCGATTGTATGAATAATTTTCCTCGTGTTGCAAATCAGTAGTTAGTAAAGGAATAAAATGTTTGATGAAAGATTCAAAATCTTTATCTGCTGTGTCGTATGGCGTAATTACAAAAGCTCTTGCAAGTAAATATCCCTCACACTTTTCTAAACTAATTTCTGAAAGGTCAAACTTTAAATTCTTATTGGATGAAATTTGTTGAACAAATTTTTCTTCCTTGTCTAAACTATCTTTATCTTGGTGTCTATGAAATTTAGGATTAGCTTTTTTGTAACAAGCATACTTAATGAGACCAAGCCAAACTCTTTTTGCTTCATTAGGAAATTGTTTGAAAAATACTTCTCTAAAGTATTGTATGATTTTGTCAAATTCGTGGTAGTGGAATGGTGCGAATAGCACATAAATCATTGTAGCTATTATACCGTTTTTATCTTCTTCGCTATCAACATTTTGCAAAAGCAAATGGAAAGAAGATAAAGCAATATCTTTTTCCATTATGTAGATGCTCATATTAAGGCCATAACCTCTGTTAAATGTATCTTGTAGGATAGAAACTATTGCATCAGTAATTATTTCTATACACTTTGTTTTTTGCTCTTCATTTATGTTTGTTGAAAAATCTCTCAGTCCTAATACAGCTAACGTAATTGGTCTGTCATAAAGGATATTTAAGGATTTTGATGAAGAATATTGCTCATAGCAAGATAACCAAGATGAAAAATCAATAGTTTCTTTCTTTTCGTAAGTTTTTAAAAGTTGTCCTGAAATATTCAAAGACTTTGTATCTGCTTCAAAACTTTCTTTATTGAATTCAATAAACTTTACAACTTCATCATCGTATTCAGGTTGAATAGGAAAACCACCAAGTTTTTCATCATATTCTCTAACTTTATGGTTTCTGATGTCCATTTCAATTAAATTCTTTTTCCATATAACATCTTTACCATCATATTGTGCTTTTAGTTTGTCAATTATTTGGTGAATTTCTTTGTTTAATTTTCTAACATTAAATTGATAGTCTAAAATAAAATCTCGAAGCCCTCTTTGATATTTTTTTCTATGTGGAAGTTGATTTGATTCAAAACGCTCTTTTTGTGCAAATGAAATACGTCCATCCATTGGGGCAAACACTGAGTTTTCTTGAAGTGCTCGACTTAAATCCCACTCATAAAATTCCTTGACAGACAATAATGGCAACATCGCTTCTTCAACTTCTTCGGGATAAGCAATAGCAACGCTCGTTAAAACCGCTATTGGAGCAACATTATTGCTGTTTTTAATAACATAATCAAATATAAACTTCAAGTTTTTTTTGCTTACATCTGTTTTTTGTTTTCCCATTTCTAAAAGGAACTTTTCAAAACTCATCAGCAAAGATTCCAAAGCATAATTCGTAACGCTTAAACCTCTGTATGCCGCCCACAATTCCCAATCTGCCCATTTTTCTACTACAGTTCCGTCATTAAGTTCGATTTCTATTTGAGAAATGTTGTGCTTGTGTTCGCAAGAAGCCTTTACATAAAATTCAACTGAGTAGTTTATAAAATCAATGATGAATTTCATCCCAATACTAGGATGAATCCACAATAAATTGTAAAAAGGCGTTTTGTAAATTCCCGAAGGGAAAAAAGAATGTCTATCTCTTATTCCCCAACATTCCTCATCACTCAAAGAGTGTCCTGATATAAAACTAATTTCATTTGGATAATCAGATTCTTTTGTTGGTATATATTTCCAATTTTTCCAAGCTGTTTCAATAATCAATTCAGGCAATTCTTTTATCAAACGCTGGTTTCCTATACCTGAAAGACAATTTTCAATTACATTTTCATAAAAAGAATTTAATCTCCAAGATTCCCGATTTTCTTTCTTGGTAAATGCTCTTGCAATAAGTTGTTTAATTTCTTCCTTTGAAATTGAAGCCAAGCCAAATAAAATTAAAATCAAGGTTGATGATTTACCTTTGGCATTTTCTTCTTGCCAAAATTCTTTTTCTTCTTCAACTTCTTTCAAATAGGTTAGGACAATAGATTTTGCCGCCTCTAATTCTGCGTTTTCAATTTTTTTGTATTGAAAAAGTAATCGGTAATACCAATCAGTGAGAAAATTGAGTATTGAAAGTTTTATTGATTCTAATTGACTATTGTTCTTTTTCGTAAAAAACAATGCTTCTTTCCAACCCGAACCAATCGGCAAAAGCAAATTGCTGTTGTTCGTTTTTGGGTCGCTTTCTTTGCAGCAAGTTTTTATGATATGCAAACATCTATTGAAGAAAACAGAGTTGTCTTCAAGAAGTTCTTTCTCAAAAGAAGTAAAAAATGAATTACTGTTTTCTGACTTAAATACAGCTACCAACAATTCATCTGCCCAATATTTTTCAATAGTTTGGTCAGCAATTGTTACCTTGATCAGTTCATTTATTTTACCGTTGTTGTCAATTAAATAGTCTTCCACCCAAAGACGAAATGCGCGTCTGATAGCTGGCTCGTTTCCTAAATTGCTAAAAAAATCTTTTGGATTTGGAAAGTCTTCAAACTTTGAAGAAACATATTTTACTAATGCCCAATCTTCTAAAATATCGTGAGTAGGAGAATACTTCCTGTTGTTGTTTTCCTGAAATACAATTTCATCATTTTCTAAACAGGCTATGGCCTCTGCATCAGACTTATCGGGTTTAGTAAAGAGTTTCATTTCTCTTGCTCTCTTTACTGCAATTTCTTTAAAAGCTTCTTCACGTTTAATTGGAAGTCCATTTTTCGTGTTGGTAGAATCTACAACTAATGAGTTCCATAACTTGTCCTTAAATTCTGTCAGCGAAACATTAGCATAATCATCGTTTGTTTTACTGATTGCTAAGATTGAGAAATCCAGATATTTTGGACTTTGCAACAACTTTTTGACTTTGTCGTTTTTTAAAACACTATTTAACTGCGGAAACTTTTCAGCTACAAATTTTAACTCTTCTTCATTAAGGGTTGGAATGTCAATTATACATATATTGTCTTTATCAATACCAAATTTTAATGTAATTAAATCAATCGCATATTTCCGTGACGAAGCAATTAATTTAATTTCTGGGTGCTCTTTAAGTAACGCTAATAACTGTTTAAAGGCACATTCAGGGTCTGCTTCCAATAGCTTTTCCAAGCTATCAACGAAAATAATTTTTTCAGGAATGAGGGAGATACATGAGAAAATATCTTGTATTGTTTCATTTACCCCTTGACTTGAGAAAACATTGGCGAGCGTAGATTCATTGAATTGGTCTGCTCTGAAAACAAACACACTTGCATTAGGATAATCTTTTTCAAGGATCTCTTTGATTTCAGCTGATTTCCCAACTCCAGGTTTTCCTGTCACAATCGTTAGTTGGAAATTACTTAGACCTACTAAAATTTTTTCTCTTAATTCTGATCGTTGTAAATGAAATTTGTTTTCTCCTTTTCCAATATAAGTTTTTATTGGTCGTAAAATCTCATTGCTGTCTGATTTAAGTTTTTCAACGGCTTTGAAGTATGAAGTTAAATGTGTGTTATCAAAATGCTGAAAGAAATCTTTATCTCTAATACTTTCAAGTGTCACACTTCCACCATTTGGATTAAGCGTAGCAGCATAAGCAAAAATACTGTCCCAAATTTCTTTTTCGGTTGCTGCCGATTTTTTGTTTTTACTGAGCTTAATCAGATTGAGAAAATATGTTTTATCAATACTCCCTTCGTTTAGGAAATCATATTCCAAAACATCAACACATTTCAAAAACTCCCAAAGTTCTTTATCTGTCAAATATGTATTATTATTCGCTTCTTTTAGCACCTCACGAAAAACATCTAATCGGTCTTTCTTTCCTCTTATCCTGTTTACTTCGGTAATAAAATCTGCTTCTGTTGCGTGATTTTTTGCCCAATTAAAGAGTGATTTAAGATGATTTCTTTCATCTTTAGTTAAACCATTCTTTACTATAATAAGTTTATCTTTTGATTTGTCAAAAATTGAAGTATTATTATAGTCTTTCCAAAAAGCATTAATTACCTCTTTGAATATTCCATTATCAACAGTAAATGATATGTCGTGTTTTACCTGAATCAATACACGATGTTCACCACTTGCTGATTTTGCCGTAACCATAAAATCATCAGTTTCATAGCCTCTGTTAGTTACTTGTAGTGCAACCTCCGATAATTCACCAGAATCAAGACATGGAGCATTACCATGAATAATAAGAGTTGTAAGAAACGCCGTTTGAACGAGTTGTTCAAAGTTTGTCCCACCTCCTCCTTTTTGAAATACGCTTCCTTTTTGTGACATATTAAGTTATTCCTTTAGTATCCTCCCCATTTTAGACAACAGTTTGGTGTTTATTTTACTATTACAAACGTACTTATTTTGCGCCAATTCCACCCAATAAGGCAAAAATAGTTTGCTTCCCTAAAAATATGATTTCGGACTAGGCACCTAAATTACAAGGTTCTGCGATTAGATGCAGGTCGTATAGGACACTCACTATTTCAGTTGCAAAAGTAACACTTTTCGTGGAAAAGTGAGCGTTCTTTCATGTTTTTCTTCTTGTAAGAGAAAGAAAAACGATTACAGCTGTTGTGAGCGGTTGCGATGAATGAGTTGTTGCCACTTCTGCTCACACCAATCTAGGACAGACAGACCATTGATGGTGAGGACGGGCTGACGCTTCTCATTGGTCGTTATACAGAGTTCAGCATTCTCTTCTGTGAAGTTACGTTTGTACATTCCTGAATATACATCGGCAGTACCATGTACCGCTACCTGCTTTTGGTGCATTCTGACAAAGGTGTCGTCATCAAAACCTATCTTGCAGAGCATCAGACGGATATTGAGCAAGAGGTAGAAACTGCGGAAGAAACGCAGGATATGACAACATAATAAAAGTTTAATTCTTATTTAATAGCGTATAACTCCTAACTCCTGCAAAAGTACAAAAATAATTTAATATATTTGCCCACACTTTACAACCTTTCTGTTTTTTTTTCGTTTTATATAATAAACAATAGTAATATCCAAGATTCTGAGTTCATAAACAAACTAAAGTGCAACGACCCATTGGCACAAAAGCAACTGTACGACCGTTATGCAGCTGCCCTGCTAAGCGTATGCCGTCTGTATATCAAAGATGCCCATTTTGCCGAAGATGCCCTACTCAAAGCCTTCTACAAAATATTCACCCATATACAGCAATACAAGCCACAACAAAAACTATACGCTTGGATGCGCCGTATTACCGTCAATGAGTGCATCGATTTTTTGCGTAGCAAGCAGCAAAAACTCATCTATAGCGATTGGAACGACAATTACGATACCATTGACGATAGTACCTTAGACGAAGCCTCCTATCAAGAAGCACAAATACAAGCCTTTATCAATCAGCTTCCCGAAGGCAGTCGTATGGTTTTCAACCTTTATGTGTTTGAAGACTACACACACAAGCAGATAGCCCAAACACTTGGTATTAGCGAAGGAACCTCAAAATCCCAATTAGCGTATGCTAAAAAAATGCTCAAAAAATATGTGGAAAGATAAAATAAAAAACCTATTTGCTCATCGTCAGTTACCACCATCACCCGATTTGTGGACACGATTAGAGCAACAATTAGCTGCCGAAACCCGCAAAGCAGCCCCCGTGCCCACTAAAAAAATACGTTGGTACTACTATGCCGCTGCCGCAGCTGTGCTCATCGCCATAAGCATTTGCAGTCTCAATGAGCGGCAAGTAACCGATGTATCCCAAGAAATAGTATTTCAGCAGCAAAATATTAATAATGTTTGCAAAACCAACACACCAAGCCCTTTGCCTACAAGCAACCCCACCCCACCCCCCAATTTCAACAAACCCCATAGCAATGTTGTCAAAGCCAATAGCCAAGTCCATACCCCCCCAAGCACCCCCATTCCCCCAGTAGCCACCGCTATCCCTCCATTAGCTAGCGCAGACCCCACTACCGACCCTACCCCTCATAACACCAATTTTTCAGATGAAAATACACACTTAGTAGCCAGTTTAGATACCAGCCTTCTCACCGAAGAAGAGCTAGTAGAAATCGTAGCTACCAATCTCAATAATTCACAGCCAACTAATGCCCCCGTACCCCCCACACAAATAACCCATCTCAAAGCCCATCTCAAAAAATACTTAGAAGAAAAATACAACAAATGGTTAGCCCTTAGTCGTTAGTAAGCCATTTATTACATATTGTTAAACTCATAAATTAATTAAAATATGAAATCTTATTTATTTTTGGCATTACTCTTTACAATAGGAGTCGCCTCAGCACAAAAAAACTATTATCAGCAGATAGAACAATCCAAAAAAGTGATAGATTCTATCGTAAAAACCGAAAAAAAAGCCCTATCAATCGAGCTAAAAACACTTGATGAGCAGTTTGCAGACAAAAAAATATCAGAAGAGCAGCTCCAAACCCTCAAAAAAGAAGCCACCAACCAATCAAAAATTCGTATTGCCGACAAAACCAAAGAGGAAACCGACAAACTTTCAGAACTCGTACGCCAGCAGCTGCTCAGTCACGATACAGAGCCTATCCCCCCTACCTCCTCATACGAGCCCTGCATAATTAAGCGTATCGATAGCTGGCTAAGCGCCACCTCCGATAGTCTTAGCAAGCCACAGCGCACCACCAGTTATCCCGTCTATTCATTAGGGTTTCACAATCTCAAGCAAGGCAACCATTTCAGCAACAACTATTTCAGGACAAACTATTCCAACTCCTTAGAAATAGGCTTTTTAATGAACACCCGTTTGCTGAAAAACAACAACTTATTGCACCTCACCTATGGTACCTCACTTTTAGTGAATACCCTACGAATGAAAGGAAACACCTATTACGTAATTGATGACAATATTACTAAAATAATGCCCTACCCCAAAGAAGTAACCCTATCCAAATTTAAAACACATTATATGATAGTCCCCCTAAATTTAGAATTTGATTTTACCAAGCCAGTCGAAAAGAAAGGAAAAACCTATTATCCTTTTGCCGAAAGTTTCCGTTTCGGAGTAGGAGGCTATATAGGCGTATTATGGACACCCAAGCAAAAAATAAAGTATAACGAGCAAGGCGGCAAAGTAAAAGATGTAGCCTTCAAGAACTTCAATGTCAATGAATTCATATACGGCGTATCCGCACACATAGGATACAAATCGTGCCTGCTTTACGCCCGTTACAATTTAGTACCCCTATTCAAAAGCAATCCTATCAATGAATACCCTTATAGTATAGGTATCAGGTTCGAGGTATTTTAATAAAACTACCGAACCCCAAAAACATAGTGCGAGCTCACAGACCTAATTTCCTGTGCAGCTCGCACTCCTATCAATTCAAAATTCATAATTCTTCTCAGCGAAGGTTGAGCGAAGGATAAGCGAAGGATAAGCGAAGGTTGAGCGAAGGATAAGACAGCCTGTGCGGCTCGCACCGAAGGATAATATCGACATAATTCCTATAATTCAAAATGAAGAATAAGACCCTATATTTACTTATATTTTTATATAATACTTTACTTTATTCCCAACAAGATACTATCACTGTACAAGAAAGTGATATTATTACTGTTGAAAAAGATATATATACTCACAATCCAAGAACAGGAGTTTACAGTACAAAATATTATGCTTTAAAAGGAAGTGTAGATTCTTTAAAAGGATTTTATAAAATAGTTAAAGACAACAACCATTTTTATACTTGCTATTTTGAAAAAGGTATAAAATCTTTAAATAAAGAACCCTTTTATAATGTTGTAAAATATTATGAAAAGGATAAAGATTCTTCTGCTTATAAAGTCTATAAGATAGATGTATATTTTCCTTATTTTCTTTCTAATAATAGTTATTACACAACTGATACTTTTGATTGTAAGGCAAAAAAAATTATAATCAATCAAATTGATATTTGGTCAAATCAAATAATGAGAACTTTCTATGTGAAACAAAGAATAAAAAAAAATAGTTTAGAATGGATTTTTAAAGGAAAATCATCAGGAACTATTTCTTTTCCTAAGAAGGAAATTTGTGAACCTTTTAAATAGATATGCCAATTTATTTTTTAGATAAAATAGTACCAATTCAAAAAATAATTGTATCTTTGTCGCTGATTTTACTAACTAACAACTAAACTAACAAATAATGAGCGAAAAAAAATTAAACCCCGACTATGTATTCGAAACCAGTTGGGAAGTTTGCAACAAGGTAGGTGGCATCTATACCGTAATTGCTACCAAAGTGCCAAGCATTGCCAAAAAATTCAGGAGCAAATACATCCTCATAGGTCCCGATATTTGGCAGCACACCGAAAATAAAGAATTTGTAGAAAATCCAAACCTCTTTAAGTCTTGGAGAACTAAAGCCGCTGCCGAAGGATTACGCATACGCGTAGGTAATTGGAAAATCGAAGGAGAACCCATCGTTATATTAGTAGATTTCTCACACTACGTGAGCAATAAAAACGAAATACTACGATTCTATTGGGACGCCTACAAGCTCGACTCTTTCGGTAGTTCTTGGGATTATGTAGAGTCTATGCTATTCGGTTACGCCGCAGGTAAAGTAATCGAAAGCTTTGTCAAATTCAATACCGCTTCTCGCGAAAACGTCATTTGCCACTTCCACGAGTGGATGACTGCCAGCGGATTGCTATACCTTGAAAATACAATGCCCAAAATAGGTTCCGTATTCACCACCCACGCTACCGTATTAGGGCGCGCTATCGCTGGTAACGGATACCCCCTATATAACGAAATCAAAAACTACAACCCAAAAGATATGGCTTATAAGCTTGGCGTGCAACACAAGCATTTTGTAGAACGACAAGCAGCCAAAACAGCCGACTGTTTTACTACCGTTAGCGAAATTACAGCTCAAGAAGCCTACCACTTCCTCGGCAGAAGAACAGATATGATTACCCCCAACGGCTTCGACGATAAAATAATACCTGCTCCCAAAGAGCTCGCCAAAAAACGTACAGAAGCCAAAAGCAAACTCATTGCAGTAGCCGAAGCACTTATCGCCGAACCCATAGGTCAAAATACCAAAATAGTAGCTATCAGTGGCAGGTACGAGTTCCACAACAAAGGAATCGATGCTTTTATTGATGCTTTGGGCGTGCTAAACCGCAATACCAAAAACAAAGAAAATGTTCTAGCTTATATCCTAATCCCTACAGGGCACGATGCCCCACACCAAGGATTGCTAAACAACCTCGCCAATCCAGAACAAAAAATAGCAAACGAGCAAAAACACCTTACCCACATATTGCCCGATGTATATCACGACCAAATAATGAACCGTATATACGAGCAAAAACTCTTCAACGGCAAAAATGACAAGGTAAAAGTAGTTTTCTGCCCAAGCTATCTCAACGGAAACGATGGCGTGTTCAACCTATCTTATTACGACCTACTCACAGGGATAGACGGCACCGTATTCCCTTCTTATTACGAGCCTTGGGGCTATACACCATTAGAAAGCTTAGCCTTCTCAGTACCCACTATCACCACCTCATTAGCAGGCTTTGGCAAATGGGTCAATAGCTATTACCCCAGCGAGCAAAACGCCATTCAAGTAGTAGAACGCAACGACAGCAACTATGGCGATGTAGTAGCAGCCATAGTTAAAAATATTACCGACCTGCTAGCCATTAGCAACGCCGATTTAGATAAGCAACGCAAGCAAGCAAACGAGGTATCGCAAATAGCACTCTGGAAAAACCTAGTGCAACATTACATCAAAGCATACGAATTAACGTTAGAAAATATAGAAGACAGAGTAGAAAAACTGCCGTTTGTGCAAACAGATGGCTTAGCCTATTTAGAGAAAATGAAGGTAGTAAACACCCCAAATTGGCGTAGTGTGATTATACATCGCGCTATCCCCGAAGCCCTACAACCGCTTGAAGAATTATCAAAAAACCTTTGGTGGTGCTGGAATGATGAGGCTTACGAAGTATTCAAATATGTAGATAGCGAAAAATGGATAGAAGTACGCAAAAACCCTATCGCATTGCTCGACAGTATCTCACTAAAACGCTATAAAGAGCTTGAACAAGACAGCACCTTTATGCGAAACTTGTCAAAAGTATATGCCGATTTCCAAGCATATATGGCTAAAAAAGCCGAAATGACAAGCCCTTCAGTATCCTATTTTAGTATGGAATACGGCTTGCATTCATCACTGAAAATCTATTCAGGTGGTTTAGGTATCCTTGCAGGCGATTACCTCAAAGAAGCCAGCGACAAAGCTACTAAAATTACAGGGGTAGGTCTCTTGTATCGTTACGGATACTTTACACAAAAATTATCATCTGCTGGTAACCAAGAAGCCGATTACGAAGCACAAGACTTCTCCAAAATCCCCGTTTCACCAGTGTTTGATGCCGAAGGAAAATGGATTATCGTATCCTTACCTTTGCCACACCGCACTCTTTACGCTCGCGTATGGCGCGTGGATGTAGGACGTATCGAACTCTACTTGTTGGATACCGATTTTGAAAACAACCGCGAAGACGACCGCTCTATCACTCACCACCTCTATGGAGGTAACTGGGAAAACCGCCTAAAACAAGAAATGCTACTCGGCTTAGGAGGTATCCAAATGTTGCGCAAATTAGGCATCAATAGCGATGTATATCACTGCAACGAAGGGCACGCTGCCTTTATAGGATTAGAACGCCTTAGCGAATATATAGAAAAAGACCACCTTTCATTCTCCGAAGCTATGGAGGTAGTACGCGCTTCATCGCTATTCACCACCCACACCCCTGTACCTGCAGGGCACGATGCCTTCGAAGAAGGACTATTACGCGCCTACCTCGGTAATTATACCGAAAGATTGCACGTGAATTGGGAACAAATATTAGCTTTAGGAAAAATAAACCTCGCCGACCCTCACGAAAAATTCTCAATGAGCAACTTGGCTGCCAACCTATCACAAGAGGTTAATGGCGTAAGCTGGCTACACGGCGAAGTAAGCAAAGATATCCTCAAAGACCTATGGCCTGGCTATATGCCCGAAGAACTACACATTAGCTATGTAACCAATGGCGTACACCAGCCCACTTGGACAGCTGGCTTGTGGAAAGATGTAGAAAACGAAGTCTTTGGTAAAGACTATCAAACACACCATTACGACCCTAAAGGATTTGAAGGTATTTACAAAGTATCCGACAAACGCGTATGGGAAATCAAAAATGCTTTGCGCTCAAAACTATTGCGCCGCATAGAGCAAAAATTGAGATTAGAGAAAAATACACCTTATTTTTCACCTCGACAATTAGTTGAAATTAAAGAAAACCTACGCGAAGACATCCTTACAATTGGTTTTGCAAGACGTTTCGCTACCTACAAACGCGCTCACTTGCTATTCACCAATATAGAGCGTTTGGATAGAATTGTCAACAACCCCGAACGCCCCGTACAATTCGTATTCGCAGGTAAAGCTCACCCCGCCGACAAAGCAGGACAAGACCTTATCAAAAATATTGTTGAAATATCAAAACTACCTCAGTTTTTAGGTAAAATCCTCTTTATTCCAAACTACGATATGGAGCTCGCTCGCCATATGGTACAAGGAGTAGACGTTTGGATGAATACCCCAACCCGTCCACTCGAAGCCTCTGGTACTAGTGGTGAAAAAGCTGCAATGAATGGTGTAATGCACTTTAGCGTGTTAGACGGATGGTGGGTAGAAGGTTATCGCGAAGATGCAGGTTGGGCACTCCCTATGGAACGCGCTTACGAAAACCAACAATACCAAAACGAAATGGATGCCGAAATGATTTACAACATCATAGAAGATGAGATTGCTCCCATCTTCTACGACAAAAACAAAGAAGGTATCTCAACTCGCTGGTGTGCACTTATCAAAAATACAATTGCCAAAGTAGCTGTTAATTTTACAACTACTCGTATGCTCACCGACTATGAAAACCAATATTATTACCCAATGACCGAGCGCGTAAACAAACTGAAAGACAACGAGTTTGCTATCGCTATACAGTTGGCAGATTGGAAACGCAAGGTAACCCAAGAATGGGATAATATCAAAGTGTTGGATATCAGAGTGCCTAATCGCAACGAGCAACTTATCTCTATTGGTAAAACCTACAAAGGTGAAGTTGATTTGGAAGTTGGCGAATTGAGCCCTGAAGATGTAGGCGTAGAATTGGTAGTAGCCGAACACAAAGACGATAAGCTCAAAGTACTTTCAAAAACAGAGTTCCCATTAGTACATACAGAGGGCAACAAAGGTACTTATCGCTTAGAAATTGCTTCAGAATACCCTGGAGCTTTGCAGTTGGCTATTCGTATTTTCCCTAAAAATAGTTTATTGCCTCACCGTCAGGATTTCGCCTTAGTAAAATGGTTGTAATGTAGTAATGTATTTATTATCAGCGAAATAGATAGAAAAAGGGGGATAGCAATACCCCCTTTGCAAAAGGTAGTACAAGGCAATAATAATATTGTTAATAAAAAAAATAATGTTAAAATAGCAGTAGGTATAAAAATATTGACTATATTTGCCGCAAATTTTAAATAGTAATTAAATTCATTTTTAAGTATGAAGAAAATCAAAGTAACTTTATTTGCTTTGGCTGCTGCTTTCACAGTAGGAGCACAAGCACAGGATGAAAACAATCCTTGGCAGATAGGATTTGGAGTAAATGCTGTGGACGTTCGTACTCCAATGGATTTTGGAGGTGTATTGAAAGACTGGGCAGGTCCTTCTGATTGGAATATCCTACCTGCAGTTTCTCGTCTTTCAGTAGGACGCCACCTTGGTAAAGGTTTCTCTGTTGAGTTAGCTGGGTCTTTAAACAAAATCGAAAAAGGTTTTGGTTACAACAAAGATCTTGGTAACAAAGTAGACAAATCTTTCTGGGCTGTAGATTTAGGCGTACAATACCACCTAAATACCCTTTGGAGCGGCGCAAGATGGTTCGACCCTTACGCTCAAGTAGGTGGTGGTTATGGTGCAATCGATAACGAAGGTAAATTCCGCGTTCTTGCAGGAGGTGGTGTTAACTTCTGGTTTACCGAAAACATCGGTATCAACTTGCAATCAGCTTATCACCCAACAATGAAAAGCAAGTCAGAAGAAAACTATTTCCAACATTCAGCAGGTATCACTATCAAATTTGGTAAAAAAGATAGCGACAAAGATGGTATCGCTGATAAAGATGATGCTTGTCCAGATGTAGCTGGTCTTAAAGAATTCAATGGTTGCCCTGATACTGATGGTGATGGTGTGCCAGATAAAGATGACCAATGCCCAGATGTAGCTGGTCTTAAAGAATTCAACGGTTGCCCTGATACTGACGGTGATGGTATTCAAGATAAAGACGATGAGTGCCCTGAAGTAGCTGGTCTTAAAGAATTTAATGGTTGCCCTGACACTGATGGTGATGGTGTAGCTGATAAAGATGACAAATGTCCAGATGAAAAAGGTCCTAAAGAAAATAACGGTTGCCCTTGGCCAGATAGAGATGGTGACGGTGTTCTTGACAAAGATGACGAATGTCCAGACCAAAAAGGTACCGTAGCTAACAATGGTTGCCCTGAAGTGACTCAAGAAGACCAAAAGAAATTGAACGAATTTGCTAAAGCTATCTTGTTCGATCTTGGTAAAGCTACTATCAAACCACAATCAGCAGAAACTCTAGATAACATCGTTAAGGTTCTTAACGACTTCAAAAATGCTAAGTTCTCTGTAGAAGGTTATACTGATAGCACTGGTAACAAAGCTAAAAATATAAAATTATCTGAAGAAAGAGCTTACTCAGTTAAGGCTTACTTAGTAGAGAAAGGTATCAATCCTGCTCGTCTTTCTGCTAAAGGTTTTGGTCCTGAAAATCCAATCGCAGACAACAAAACTAAGAAAGGTAGAGAACTTAATCGCCGCGTTGAAATCAACTTGGTAAAATAATTTATGATGTGATGATTTTTTAATAATCATATGAAAAGGATTTTTTTGTGCGAAAGGTTACCACAGCGGTAACCTTTCGTTTTTCTAAAATCATAAGCATTGAGCATAGATATTCAACTCCAAACACTACCAACCTCACCAGGGGTATATCAATTTTATGATGATACCAATACGCTTATATATGTAGGAAAGGCTATCAACCTGAAAAAACGGGTGTCTTCCTATTTTCATAAAGAGCATACCAATGCCAAAACTCGCGTATTGGTAAAGAAAATTGTGCGTATAGAGCATATTGTAGTAAATACCGAAAGCGATGCGCTATTGTTAGAAAATAACCTCATAAAAAAATACCAACCTCGCTATAATATACTACTCAAAGACGATAAAAGTTACCCTTGGATATGTGTCAAAAAAGAACGTTTTCCTCGTGTGTTCTCAACAAGAAGAGTTGTTAAAGACGGGTCGCTCTACTTTGGCCCTTACACCAATATGAAAACGGTACATACCCTTTTAGAGCTTATAAAAGAACTATTCCCTCTGCGCAATTGTACTTACGACTTGTCGCCCCAAAATATAGCCAATCACAAGTTTAAAGTCTGTTTAGAATACCACCTGAAAAACTGCAAAGGTGCTTGTGAAGGATTGCAAACTGAAGAAGATTACAATGCAAATATACAGCAGATAGTAGAAATTCTTAAAGGGAATTTTAAAGATACTCTAAAAAGCTTTAGAGAAGAAATGATGCAGTATGCCGCCGATATGCGCTTTGAAGAGGCACAACTCATCAAGAAAAAGATAGAAAGCTTAGAACATTATCAGGCTAAATCTACCATTGTGAGTAGCAAAATTAGCAATGTAGATGTTTTTTCAATTGTTTCTGATGAAGAATATGGTTATGTAAACTTTTTGCAGGTGGCATATGGTGCTATAGTACGGGCTCATACTATTGAAATAAAGAAAAAATTGGAAGAAACTGATAGAGAACTGCTCGAAATGGCAATTGTAGAACTCCGCGAGCGTTTCTTTTCTACTTCCAAAGAAATTATATTACCCTTTGAAGTTACCTTGCAAGAGGGATTGCAAGCCACAATACCTAAATTGGGAGAAAAGAAACAACTGTTAGACCTTTCTGAACGCAATGCAAAACACTTCAGGCAAGACCGTTTCAAACAAGAAAAAATCATAGACCCCGAAAGGCATACCAATCGTATCCTGACGCAAATGCAACGCGATTTGCACCTATCAGTGCCCCCAGTGCATATAGAGTGTTTTGATAACTCTAACATTCAGGGTACAAACCCTGTATCGGCTTGTGTGGTGTTTAAGAATGCTAAACCAAGCAAGAAAGATTATAGGCACTTTAATGTAAAAACAGTAGAGGGGCCTAACGATTTTGCCTCAATGGAGGAAGCGGTTTTTAGGCGCTATAGGCGTATGCTGGACGAGCAACAGCCACTACCACAACTTATCATTATAGATGGGGGTAAAGGACAATTGTCATCAGCACTAAAGGCGTTGGAACAATTAGAGTTACGAGGCAAAATAGCTATCATTGGCATCGCAAAGCGTTTAGAAGAAATTTACTTTCCCGAAGATAGTGTACCACTCTATTTAGACAAACGCTCCGAAACGCTCCGCATCATTCAGCAGCTGCGCGATGAGGCTCACCGCTTTGGGATTACATTCCACAGGCAAAAACGCAGCAAATCGGCTATTACTTCTGAACTGGATAATGTAGAAGGGATAGGCAGTAAAACAAAAGAATCATTGTTACAGCACTTTAAATCGGTAAAACGAATACAAGAAGCCTCATTAGAGGAGCTACAACAGGTAGCTGGCTTTAGGGGCAAAAAGGTATATGAATATTTTCATAATGCCTAATTTATAATTATTTTGTATATTTGCACTTTAAAAATAAAAGTTTAATGGAACAAACATTACCTATAGGGCACCCAGTGCATACCTATATGCTTGAGGCTGAACTCATCTACGACCTTATGGACGAGTTACTAAGCATAGACCCTCACACTGATTATCAAAAATTTTACAACGTATTCAATCACTTATCAACAGTTGAAAAACACTTTGCTCGCAAAGAAAATCAGCTGTTTCCCTTCTTAGAATTGCGTGGCTGGACAAACCCTTCGCAAAATATGTGGTCGTTTCACGACACTATTCGCGATATATTCCGCTTGGTGCGTAAAAATTTGGAGGAAAAAGATTATGACCAAGCACAAATAAATGTTCGTTATATACAGGACAACTTAGGGCGTTTGCTGAATGTAGAAGCTAATATCTTGTTCCCCAATGCTCTAAAAATTCTTACTGAAGAGGATTGGATAGAGATGCGCAAAGGAGAGGAAGAAATAGGATGGATGCTAAAAGAAGCACCAGCTCCTTATCCTAATAATGAAGCAGGGGCAGAAGGAGCTCCTGCCTACGTGCACCCTTCAATGGACACTGAGCGCCGTACCGATGTAACTTTTGACGAAAAAGCGGCTCATTACGATGAAGGCTATATGACTATAGAACAGGTAAATTTGCTACTGAAAACCTTACCTATAGATATTACTTTTGTAGATGAACACGACCGCGTAATTTTTTATAATAGGGGCGAGGAACGTGTCTTCCCACGCAGTGCTGGAATTATAGGGCGCGAGGTGAAGTTTTGCCACCCGCCAAAAAGCGTAGGAACTGTATTGAAAATAGTGGAAAATTTCCGCGCAGGTACTCAAAACGAGGCTAATTTCTGGTTCAACTATCGCGGTAGGCTTATCTATGTTCGTTACTTTGCGGTGCGCGACAAAGATAAAAACTACAAGGGTGTGATAGAAATGTCGCAAGATATTACCGATATTAAAACCATTGAAGGCGAACGAAGACTCTTGGAATGGGATAACTAATGAAAGATTTATTCGGACAAGCTATATTAGATTATCAGCAGGGGCAATATACTGAAGACCTGAAAACCGAAACGAGTATTTCGGAAGAAGATGTATTGCCCTTGCCTTATCTGTTTCGCGATTATGCACAAATGCCCCTATTAGAACAACAAGCACTACAAATGGCTCGTGGTAGGGTGTTGGATGTAGGCTGCGGTGCAGGTTCACACGCTCTTTATTTACAAAATGAGCGAGGCTTAGAAGTAACAGCTATTGATTTGTCGGCAAAAGCTATAGAAGTGTGTCAGTTGCGTGGCATCCGCTCAGCAAGGGTGCAAAATGTATTAGATACTTCTGAAAAATACGATACGCTATTGCTGCTGATGAATGGTGCAGGAATGTGTGGCAGATTAAAAAAGATGCCTGCCTTTTTTGCCCACCTCAAAACTTTGTTGAATGAAGGCGGACAAATACTTACTGATTCGTCTGATATTATTTATATGTTTGACCAAAACCCCGATGGCAGCTATGATGTGCCTTTATACGGCGATTACTACGGTGAATTGGAATATACAGTGAAGTACAAAGGCAAACGCGAAAAACCTTTCAATTGGCTTTATGTAGATTACAACACGTTGCAAAACGTAGCCCACGCAGTTGGGTTACAATGCGAATTAGTAGCGCAAGGGGAGCATTACGACTATTTGGCACGCTTGTTTTAGAGTAAAAAACTTGTGTGTTATGCTCTTTGGTAAAGTGCAAGATTTGCCAAAGAGGAAAAATATCATTAATCTTCAACTCTTAATGAAATGTTAATTGTTGGTTGTAGATTGTAGAATGGCAAAAAAATTGTATTTTTGCAGTTGATAGGGGGAGTATTCCTCAATCATTAATAATACATTAAATATAAAAAACAGAGGTAATGGCAAGAATATTAACAGGCATACAGAGTACAGGGACACCTCATTTGGGAAATATATTGGGGGCAATACGCCCAGCAGTGCAAATGGCAAGCGACCCTGCCAATGAGTCGTTTTTGTTTATAGCTGATATGCACTCACTTACGCAAATAAAAGACGGCGACTTGTTGCGCACAAATACTTATAGCGTAGCTGCTACGTGGTTGGCTTTAGGTATAGACCCTAATAAAGTAACTTTTTATAGGCAAAGCGATGTGCCACAGGTAACTGAACTCAATTGGTACTTGAGCTGTTTCTTTCCTTACCAACGACTTACGTTAGCCCACTCGTTTAAAGATAAAATGGACTATCTGCAGGATGTGAATGCGGGGCTTTTTACTTACCCAATGCTAATGGCTGCCGATATATTGCTATACGATGCCGAAGTGGTGCCTGTAGGTAAAGACCAATTGCAACACCTTGAAATTACACGTGATGTGGCTGCGCGTTTCAATCACCAAATGGGCGAAACATTTGTGCTTCCGCAAGCTAAAATAGAGGAAAACGTGATGATTATACCAGGTACTGATGGTGAGAAAATGAGCAAATCTCGCAATAATTTTATCAATATATTCTTACCCGAAAAGCAATTGCGTAAGCAAATAATGGCAATACAAACAGATAGTACACCACTGGAAGCTCCTAAAGACCCTGATACTTGTAATGTATTGCGATTGTATAGACTATTGGCTACTAACGAGCAGGTAAAAACTATAGAAGACGCTTACCGAGCAGGAGGTTATGGCTTTGGAAATGCTAAACAAGCTCTTTACGAACTGATTTTAGAACAATTTGCTACAGCGCGTGAGCGTTATCATTACTATATGAATAATTTGGGTGAGCTTGATGAAATCCTCAAAGAGGGAGCCACTAAAGCTCAAACTGTGGCAAGCGAAACTTTACGCCGTGTGCGTACCAAATTGGGATACTAATATGAAACTGAAAGCTGGCGTTTTAGGCGCAGGACATTTAGGGAAAATACATCTTCGGTTATTGGCTCAATCGGAGAAATACGAATTGGTGGGCTTTTACGATAGCGATGCCGACAATGCTCAACAAGTGAGTGAAACTTTTGGCTATCATAGGTTTGACACGATGGAAGAGCTCATTGCGGCTTGTGATGTAGTAGATGTGGTAACCCCCACGCTACACCATTACGAATGTGCCGAAAAGATTATCAAGGCAGGCAAACATCTGTTTATTGAAAAACCTATTGCTACTACCGTAGAAGAAGCCGAAAAAATGATAGCACTTGCAGAGGCTTATGGAGTACTTGGACAGGTGGGGCACGTAGAGCGTTTCAACCCTGCTTTTACAGCGGTGAAAGACCTCATTCACCAACCTATGTTTATAGAAGCGCACCGGTTGGCAGAATTTAACCCCCGTGGTACGGATGTGCCTGTAGTGCTCGACCTAATGATACACGATATAGATGTTATATTGAGCGTTGTAAAAAGCCCTGTGAAACACATTGCTGCCAGCAGTGCAATGGTCATCAGCCATTCGCCTGATATTACCAACGCTCGCTTGGAGTTTGAAAATGGTTGTGTAGCAAACATAACAGCGAGTCGAATATCGATGAAAAATATGCGAAAAACGCGATTTTTCCAAAAAGATGCTTACATATCAGTAGATTTTTTAGAAAAAAAAGTAGAGGTGGTAAGAATGAAAGAGGCTCCTGCAGTACCTAACGACTTTGATATGGTACTGCAAAATGCAGAAGGTGAACGCCGTCAGATTTACTTTGAATATCCTGAAGTGCAATCTAACAATGCTATTTTAGACGAGCTTGAGAGCTTTGCCGATGCTATTAATAACGATACAGTTCCAAAAGTTACAATGCAGCAAGGCACTGAGGCTCTTAGAATAGCCAAAAAAATATTGAGTTTATGAAACAGCTATTAACATTATTGGCAATTGCCCTGTTGGTAACAATACCTCTGAAAGCTCAGAACAACACTGAGTTTAAAATTAGATATGAGACGTTTATCAAAGGGGATATAAAAATCATTGGTAATAATATTCTGAACCGCAAAGAAAAAGGTGCAAGCCCCAATGTGCCCTATAACGATCGTACCCAAAAAGCGAAATTGAACGATGAGTTTGATATGCAATACATTGACATAGATAATGACCCTACTACATTCTCATCGAGTAGTGCAAATTTTAGCTTTGATGGTACCGGAGGGAAGGTTGCTTATGCAGGCTTGTACTGGTCGGCTACTTATCCTTACAATAGTGGTGTACTGCGCGGGACTAAAAATGTAGCTACTGATGCTACCCGCGACAACGCATCGATGGTAAAACTAAAAACTCCTGATAGCAATAGTTATGTAACGGTGGATGGCGAATTGATATTTGACGGCATTAATGACCCTCAGCTTAAGAATTCGGCTCCGTATGTGTATTATGCGAATGTTACTACACTATTGGCTAATTCTAATCACGTAACAGGCGACTATACAGTGGCAAATGTAAAAGCTGCCTTAGGGCAGGTGGAAGGAGGTTCTACTGCAGGATGGGCTTTGGTAATTGTGTATGAAAACCCCGATAGCAATGTAAAGAAAATTATTACTTACGATGGGTTCTCGGCAATTACGAATGAGGCTTCAAAAACATTTTCGTTCAAAGGATTTAAAACTCCTGAAGAGGGTGATTTTAAAACCCGTATAATGGGGGTTACCCTTGAGGGCGACTTCAATATGATGGGCGATAACGTATCGATTACAATACCTGAAAGTGGCAAAACAGTTTCGTTGGAGAGCAAATTGCGCCCTGCACAAAACTTTTTTAACAGTACAATCAATATCAATGATGATTTTGTAACAGGACGTACTCCTGCGAGTGAAAATACGCTGGGTTTTGATATTTTTAGATTGGATATTAAAAATCCAAATCAAGAGTTGATACCTAATAATGCTACTTCATTGGATTTGAACTATACGCGCAGCCGCGACCGTTATTATTTGTACTTAACAGCTTTGGAGATAGAGAACAACCCCAAAGAAATTACGCAGTTATACCGAAGCACACGTGTAACAAAACTTACAGCTAAGGATACCGAACAGGGGTATTATGTGATTGTAGGGGTGTTCTTAAATATCAATAATGTGGAAAAACGGGTGGAAGAGATGAAAAACTGGGGCTATGAAGCTAAAGTGTATTACAATAAAGACCAAGTACTGAACTTTATATACGTGGATAGGTTTCATAAGTATGAAGATGCAATGAAAAAAGTAGATGAAATACGACAAAATACCGAAATCCCCGACCCTTGGATATTGGATGTAGCAAATTATGAATAGAGCTGATGTTGGATAAAAATACTCAAACAGCCTTACATAAAGGAGAGTTACTTCCGCTTATGGAGGCTTTTTACAGTTTGCAAGGAGAGGGGTTTTATAAAGGAACAGCTGCCTATTTTATTAGGCTGGGAGGTTGTGATGTGGGTTGCCACTGGTGCGATGTAAAAGAAAGCTGGGAGGCTGAGCGACACCCATTAGTACAGGCACAAGCAATAGCAGATGAGGCACTTGCCCATTCTAAAACGATAATTATTACGGGGGGCGAGCCGCTGATGTGGAACCTAAACCTACTCACCCAAAGGCTAAAAGCAGGCGGGGCACGAACTCATATAGAAACCTCAGGGGCGCATCCGCTATCGGGCGAGTGGGACTGGATATGCTTATCGCCTAAGAAAATAAAACGCCCTGTGGGTGATGTGCTACGGCGTGCCAACGAATTGAAAATGGTGATTTATAACAATAACGATTTTCTCTTTGCAGAAGAAATGGCAGCTGAGGTAAATCAAGAATGTTTGCTATATTTGCAGCCTGAATGGAGCAAACGCGATAAGGTAATCCCTAAAATAGTGGATTACGTGCTGGCACACCCGCAGTGGAAGGCATCGCTACAGATGCATAAATATTTGGATATAAGATAAAAGCTAATAAATAAATAAGTGATGAACAAACCAATTTTAATGGTTGCTTTGGCAGCCTCTTTATTGATAGGTTGTGGTACTCAGAATTTGGAGAAAGTACCTCAAAAACTTACACCATTAACTACCAAATACTCTGAAGAGACACTTAAAAAGTGGCCTCACGAGGGCTTTAAACAAGGATTTCCTGGTTTGGATTTGGCTGAAGCCTATAAATTACTTCAAAACTTAAAACCTACCAATGTGATTGTGGGGATTGTAGATTCTGGAGTGGATATCAATCACGAAGACCTAAAAGCTGTGATTTGGACAAACCCTAATGAAATACCTAATAATGGTATTGACGATGATAAAAATGGCTATGTAGACGATGTGCACGGCTGGAACTTCTTGGGTAATATAGCACAAGCAAATACCGAAATGACGCGTATTGTAAGAGCTAAGGATACTAAAAGCCCTATGTATAAAAAAGCTAAAGAGGCTTATGAAAAAGAGGTGAAAACAGCTGAAAAGAGCATAGAAGGTTATGAAAAACTCATAGAAATGGTAAATGTAAGCGATAAGCAGTTGCGCAAAATAGTAGGCAAAGAGGTGTATAATGCTGAAGACCTTGAAGCGGCTACTAAAGGCAAAAACTTTGACGAATTTACTACTCAAATCATATCTTTTATGAAAGAGATTTTGGCTGATGTAGAAGACTCTAAAGAATTGAAAGAAGAATTGCCTAAAGCGATAGAACACTTTAATACTCAGCTTAAATATCACTTAAATACTGAGTTTGACCCTCGCAAGCAAATACTGAAAGATGACGAAAACGATTGGAATAACAAGCACTACGGCAATGGCAACGTAATAGGTCCTGACCCCGAAGAGGCTTTGCACGGTACACACGTGGCAGGAATCGTAGCAGCAGTACGCGATAATGGTATAGGAATGAATGGTGTAGCCAATGCGGCTATTATTATGCCTGTACGCGCAGTACCCGATGGTGATGAATACGATAAAGATATTGCTTTGGCTATAAGATATGCAGTTGATAATGGGGCTAAGGTAATCAATACAAGCTTTGGGAAGGCATATTCTCCTCATAAAGAATGGGTGTATGAGGCTATAAAATATGCGGCATCTAAAGATGTTCTTATTGTAAATGCTGCTGGTAACGACTCTGAAGATATAGATGTAAAAGAAACTTTCCCTAACGATGAAGTAGATGGTAAAGAAATTGCTGATAACTTCCTAACAGTAGGGGCTTTGAATTACCAATACAATGAAAAATTGGTAGCTTCGTTTTCTAACTACGGTAAGCGCAATGTAGATGTATTTGCGCCAGGTGTGAAAATATATGCTACTACACCAGGTAATAAATATGAGTTTTTGCAAGGAACTTCGATGGCATCGCCTGAAGTAGCTGGTTTGGCAGCCTTGTTGCGCTCGTATTTCCCTACACTTACAGCAGCTCAGGTGAAAGAAGTTATAATGAAATCGGGGATACGTATACCTTTGAAAGTATATGTGGGCGACCGCGATGAAACAGGCAAACAACCTATGAAAAAATTTAGTGAGCTATCTACCACAGGTACTATAGTGAATGCTAAAAATGCGGTGCTATTGGCTGCTAAAAAAGCAAACGTAAAACTAAAATAGGCTTGCTAATAGGCGAAATCATCGTCATTGAAACCTATTAAAAATACTTGCTGTTTGGCACGAGTGAGGGCAGTGTAAAGCCATCGGTAATAACTTTGGTCTATCACATAATCGGGTGGTAGATAGGGTTTTTCAATAAAGACGGCTTCCCACTGCCCTCCTTGACTTTTATGACAGGTGATAGCATAAGAAAACTTTACTTGTAGGGCGTTGTAATACGGGTCTTCCTTTAGTTTTTGGTAACGACTGTAAAGGGTAGGCTCGTTGGCGTACTCATCGAGGACGGATTGGTAAAGCTCTTGATTTTGAGTAGGGGTAAGGGCTGCGGCATCACTATAGAGTGTATCGAGAATAATGACGGTATCGAAGGGAGGTATAGTAGGGTAATCTACCAACTGTGCACTGATTTCGGCAAAACGGAAACCGTAATATTCACGTATGTGGTGTATATTGATAATTTCTATAGTATCGCCATTGGCAATAAAATTTAATGCAGGATTGTCTTTTAGCCAATAGTAGTTGTTCTTTACAACCATTAATAGGTCGCCTGCTTCTACCTCGTCTTGGGCATCTAATATAGAGCGGCGTATTTGGGTATTCCAATCTACGGCACGCTTATTGGCACGCACTATGAGGGTGGTTTCTTCAGAACCATAATTGTCATAAGCTTCGCTAATGGCTTCTTGCACTTCGTAACCTGAGGAGAGTTGTACCAAATCGGGTGAGTTGCGGAGCTTGAAAGCAAAGGTGTTGTGGGGGGTATTGCTAAAGATGATTTTTCGCAGAGCGGTGGCATTGCGCAAAATAGCTGAACGGCTACGCTGGCGTACAACTTCGGTGAGTGTGGTTATAATAACTTCTTTGTGAAAATTATAGCTGAGGTATTCGGGATTGAGTGCTGGGCTAAGGGTTGTATGCACGGGGGGTAGTTGGGCTTCGTCTCCTATGAGCAGGAGCTTACAATTGTTGCCTTCGTATACGAATTGGATAAGGTCGTTTAGCAATGATCTGCTTCCAAAAACGGCATCATTGTCGGCAATCATAGAGGCTTCATCAACTATGAATAGGGTATTTTGAGATTTATTTTTTCGGAGGGTAAAAATAAGGTCTTTGGTATTATTTTTGTGGTAGTAAATATACTTGTGAATGGTGAAAGCTTGTTTTCTAGTAAAAGCAGTCATTACCTTAGCAGCACGCCCTGTAGGGGCAAGCAAAATAGCATAGTGTTGTATGAGGGGGAGACATTGTATGATACAGTTTGTAATGGCAGTTTTTCCTGTACCTGCAAATCCTTTTAGCAAGAAGAGTTTTTCGGAGGCATTTTCACTGAGGAGATATTCGCTAATGAGCTTTAAAGCTACTGATTGTGATGGAGTAGGGGTGTGGGCAAAAGAAGTTGTAAGTGATTGAAATAAAGATTCTTGTGATATCATAGATAGAAAATTTGAGTACAAAAATACAAAAAATCTTAAAATAATTTTTTAGTTTCAAAAAAAGATTGTAGTTTTGCAAGACGAGTTGGAGAAAAAATAATTAACTATAGCATTAAAACGATGAATAGAAAAATTTTAACTATTGGATTTTGGGCATTAGGATTAGTGTTTTGCTACCTAATATATAGGTCAATAACAGGGCCTATAGAATTTAATAAAATTAAGACTGAGCGTTATACTGAGGTGATAAAAAAGCTGAAAGATATACGTGCTGCTCAGAACGCTTATTTTAAAATTAATGGAAAGTATGCTGATAATTTTGATCAGCTTACAGATTTTATAGAGAACGCTCAGTTCACCATCACTTCAGTACGTGATACAAGCTGGACAGAATTTGACAAAAACTTCAATATAGAGGTGATGCGCCAAGGAACACGTACTGATATATTGGGACACGTGAAAGTGAAGGATTCTCTATTTAAAAATGATGATCGTTATAAAAACTTACGCTATGTGCCTAAATTTAGCAAAAACGACCCTACTGTACTCTTTACAATGAAAACAGGAGTTATCACTGATAAGAAAAATGAAGTAAATTCATCGGTATTTGAAGTTTATGTGCCTAAAAAAGATGTATTAAGAGGACTTGATCAAGATTTGGTATCGCGTGAATTGGTAAAAACATCGGTAGAAGATGTAAAAGGTGATAAAATAAAAGTAGGTTCACTTGATGAACTTACTGATAATGGTAACTGGCCAACTTCTTATGATGCAAAAATCGCAAAACAATAATGATTTAGATATCAACTTTAAAGAATTGTCCATTCAAATAAACTTGGATGGACTTTCTTTTTGTGTCTTTAATCCAGTAGAAAATCATATAGAGGCGATTTATAATTTTCCTATAAATTTTAGTTATAAAACACAAGAGGAGATAGGACTCCAAATACAAGCAGTTATCGAAGCACAAGATGACTTGCGACAAGATTTTAGTACTATAAGGGTACTTCATAATACACCTTCATTTGCCCTGATACCTCAATCACTTTGCGGGAAGAAAGAAGATATGCTTTCTTATCTGAAATATAGCATTGATGTAACAGAAGTTACGGTGAATGCTGTAGAGGTAGATAAAATTGCTTCAATAGAAACAATAATTACTTATTTGCCTAATAATATGGTGAATAATTCATTGCTTTCATACTATGGGCGTTTTGATTATCAGCATTTTGCGACTTCGCTTCTCAAGATGTTTTTAAAACATTACGTAAGCCACGCCTATGAAGTGATGTATATTTACGCCGAACAAGGTTCGTTTTATTTTGTAACTTTTAAGGATAAAAAGTTGCACTATTTTAATAGATTTAGTTATGAAACTATTGAGGATTTCTTGTATTATATTCTTTTTTCAATAGAACAATTGAATATTAACACAGAATGCGTACCCTTGTATATTATAGGTGAAACAGAGCCTACTGCATTGTTTTACCGTAAGGTGCGTATGTATGTAAAATATATCTATCTACTAAAATACCACAAAGAGCACTTTGCCAAAGGTATGGATGAAGATCTCATCAGGCGTAATTTTGTGCTCACACAGTCGTTTTAACAATAAAAATTATTATAATTATGTCAGTATCAAGTATTTTTAATTTTTCAGGAGATTTGTATAAGAAAGCCTTAGGAGTGAATGCTTTTGGGGTGTTTCTTTTCCTTTTTATTTTTTTAGTGTTTTATGTACTGTTAATTCCTTTTATATTTGGGCTTGGTTATGAGGAATTAGCACGTTGGGGTAGTACAAGTATAGAGTCGTTGATGTATACGCCTTCTGTACAGATACGTAATGCACTTGCTATGGTGGCTGTTAACTGTGTAACAACGCCTTTGGTGGCTGGTTTTTACAAGAATTGCGAAGTAGTAAGCAAAGGCGAAGGTGCTACAATGGGGAATTTGTTTATATACTACAATTCTACTTACACAGTGCGTTTGTTGGTATGTGCGCTTATATCTACAGTAATAACTTCTGTAGTATCGCTTCCGTTTCAATTTTTTGATATTCCGTTGGTAGGTAGTTTATTATCTATGTTTGTGAATATATTGCTGTCGTTTGTTATTCCTATCATTATTTTTGAAAATAAAGAGCTTGCAGAAGCTTTTAAGGAGAGTGTAGAACGTGTTGTAGCAAATTTTGGCACGATTTTAGGGGCGTTTATTCTTGGAGGTATTATAGGCTCTTTAGGGATAATAGCTTGTGGTATAGGTGTTATCTTTACCCTTCCTTTTGCCTATGCTACTATTTATGCGGCTTATGCACTACAAAAGCCCAATGGAAATGAAAAAGTAAAATTTTATTAATAAAGAAAATGAAAAAAGTAGTTTTGTTAGGGCTCGTGGCTATGGGCTCACTTACGTTGAACAGCTGCAATGAGTTGCAACAGGTATTGGCAAGCACACAAAATGGCAGTTCGTCTGGATTCAACATAGCTTCTGGGCTAAAGCAAGCATTGGAATTGGGGGTAAGTAATGGTGTAGATTTGCTTAGCAAAGACGGAGGTTATTTCAAAGACCAAGCGGTACGCATTTTGCTACCAGAAGAGTTGCAAAAGGTAGATAAAGCATTGCGCTCTATAGGGCTTAGCTCGCTTGCCGACCAAGGACTAAAGGTGATAAACGAGGCTGCTGAAAGTGCGGTTTCACAAGCTAAACCTATATTTTTATCGGCAATACAGAATATGACCTTTAGCGATGCAATGAACATTCTAAAAGGTGATAATACTGCGGCAACAACCTACTTAAAAAACAGTACTTCTACAGCTTTGGAAGCTGCTTTTGCTCCTAAAGTTCAGGAATCGTTGGCTAAAGTAGGTGCTGATAAAGTATGGACAGACCTTATCAATAAGTATAACCAAATTCCATTGGTAAAACCTGTAGAGGCAGACCTTACAAAATATGTAACACAACAGGCTATTAACGGACTTTTTGTGAAAGTGGGTGATAAGGAAAAGGAAATACGTACAAATGTAGCGGCACGCACTACGCCTTTGTTGCAATCGGTATTTGCGTTGCAGGATAATAAATAGAGTATTAGTGTACTAATAATTATGGATTATGTCAGAAAATAAAAGAAGCTTTATACAAACATTAACCGCCTTTAAGTTCAACTTCTGGATAGCAAGCTTTTTGCAGCTAATGGAACGCTGGGCTTTTTATGGCATATTTGCGCCTTTGGGGCTTTATTTAGTAGCCTCTACTGATGAGGGAGGTGTAGGTTTTTCTCATATAGAAAAAGGTACTATTATGGGGAATGTTACGGCTATACAGTACTTTTTACCATTGATTTTTGGTGTTATAGCCGACCGCATAGGGTACAAACTCTCATTGGTTATCTCGTGTAGCATTATGGCTATAGGTTATTACCTAATGGGTGAGGTGAATAGCTATTGGGCAGTGTATATGGTCTTCTTGTTTGCTGCAGTAGGGGGCGGTTTCTTCAAGCCTGTTATCAACGGAACGGTAGCACGCAATACCGATGATACTACAAGCACGATGGGCTTCGGTATTTTTTATATGATGGTGAATATTGGTGGCTTTTTAGGTCCTGCTATGTCATCGCATTTGCGTACTGCTCTTGGCTGGCGAATTATATTTTTACAGGCTACTGTTGTAATGGTTATCAACCTGCTGGTAGTGCTCTTCTTTTATAAAGAGCCCAAAGTAGTAGAACGCGACAAAAAGCCTATTCTTGCCGAAATTAAACACTCATTGATGAATATTGTAGAGGCACTGAAAGATAAACGCCTTACAATCCTACTGATACTAATGGTAGGTTTTTGGACGATGTTCAATCAGTTGTTTTACACATTGCCCAATTTTATTGAAGACTGGGTAGATTCTTCTTCAATAAGTACGTGGATAAGCAATAATCTTCCTTTTCTGAAAACTACACTTATAGACGAGAGCGGACAGGTAAAACCTGAATGGTTTGTGAATATCGATGCTTTTATGATTATCTTCTTGCAGGTATTGGTGTCGTATTTTGTAACCAAGATGACTCACGTGAGTGCTATGATTAGAGGTACTATCATAGGCACTATAGGGGTTACCCTCACTTTTATATTCAATAATGTATGGTTTACGATTATAGGTACAGTAATCTTCTCGGTAGGTGAAATGGCAGCAAGCCCTACGCTTTCGGCTTTTATTGCGCAAATTACACCTAAGGGAAAAGAGGCGCTTTATCAAGGTACTTTCTTTTTACCAGTGGCTTTAGGCAATTATCTTACAGGCTTCATTTCAGGGAATTTATACGGGCAGTGGTCTGATAAATATACCCTACTACAAACCGAAATGGCGAAACGACAAATAGAAATGCCAGAAGGGCTTACCAAAAAAGAATACTTCAATTTAGCAAGTGAAAAACTACAACTTTCACAAAGCCAAATAACCGATTTGCTGTGGAATACTTATGAGCCTAACAAGTTGTGGTATGTGGTCTGTGCTATTGGTATTTTTGCTGCCCTTTCTCTTTATGTTTATAGTAGAGTTATGGTGCGAAGAGAGGCTAGATAGCAATAATATAATATAAGAAAAGAGGCTCATTGAAGCCTCTTTTTTTATTTCACTAATTTAGCTATTTCTTTAAATTTAGGGTGGGTAGCGTCTCCTAAAAGCTTAAACAGTAAGCCTTCGGTACTGAAGAGTTTAGCTCCTGCTTGTTGTAGCATTGTAAGCCCTATAGCTTTATTGCTTTCGGTGCGTGAAGATACTGCATCGGTTAGGACAAGCACTTGGTAGCCTAAGGCTATTAAATCTACCGCAGTTTGATAAATGCAAATATGCGTTTCTATCCCTATCAAAATCACCTGCTTGTGATTGTTGTTTTTTACTGCTTCCGCAATAGAGGGTGTTCTCATTGCCGAGAAGCTACTTTTGCTAAGCGGTGTTATCCCGCTCAGGGCGTTAGCCACATCGGGGTGGGTAGCTCCTAATTTTTCGGGCAACTGCTCTACCCACACTATAGGAATATCCAGAGTGCGACACCCGTTGATAGCTATACAGCTATTGCGTATCACCTCTTCGTGCTGGTGCACTATTTGCGCCAGCTTTCCTTGTATATCAAGGACAATTAGCTGAGACTTCATAGATATTATTTTTGTTTAATTAATGTATTGATTTTTCGGCAAGGCGCAAGATATCGCCAAATACCCCACGTGCCGTTACCGATGCCCCAGCACCTGCACCCTGTATTACGATAGGATTATCGCCGTAAGACTCGGTGTAGATTTCAAAAATAGAATCCGCACCTTTCACTTGCCCCAATGCACTATTGCGAGGTACCGATACCAGCGATACATCAAGCTGTACAGTATCAGTCGAAGCCAAGTTGCCGTGCAAGTCGCCTACATAGCGCAATACGTGGTCGGGGGCTTGTTGCTTTTTGATAGCCTCGTAAGGAGCGTTAAACTCATCTAAACGACTTAAAAAATCACTAACAGACCCCTCACGAAGGTTCTCAGGGATAAGGTTTTGTATTTTTACATCTGTAAATTCGTTGCCAAGGTCAAGTTCGCGCGCTAATATCAGTAATTTCCTTCCTACGTCGTTACCGCAAAGGTCTTCACGAGGGTCAGGTTCGGTATAACCGCTGTTGATAGCGTGTTGTAATACTTCACTAAAAGGTTTATTTTCAGCAGAAAAAGTATTGAATAGGTAGCTCAGCGTACCAGAAAATATTCCTTTGATACGAGTGATATTTTCGCCCGAATGGTGCAGCAAGCGTATGGTATCTATCAGCGGTAGCCCAGCCCCTACGTTAGTTTCGTAGAGATACGTTTTTTGATGTTGTTTGAGAGCCTCGCGCAGTTCTTGGTAGAAGCTGTAGTCAATCGTATTCGCAATTTTGTTAGCAGAAACAAGGTCGTAACCGCTCTTTATCAGCGGGATATAGTTTTCTACAAACGTTTTGCTTGCAGTAACATCCACAGCAATAAGGTTTTCTAAATGGTGCTCCGATACGAATGCCTGTAAAGTTTCCAAGCTATAAGGCACCGCTCCGGCAGCAAATTCCTCTTTCCAATTAGCCCCTATACCTTTGGCGTTGGTGAGAATATTGTGAGAATCAGCAATCGCTACGATGCGCAAGCTAATATTTTTGCGTTGTAAGATATTGTTGTGTGCTTCAATTACTTGGTTGATGAGCGTTCCCCCCACAGTACCCTTACCAAAGATAACCAAGTTGATACGACGCGATACCCCAAATATTTCGCCGTGTATTACGTTTAGCGCTTTGTGCAGTAGCTCCGTTTTCAGCACCAAACTCACGTTTTTTCCCGTAACAGCGTTGTTGATGAGCAAGGGCACAATTTGGTTGCGGATAAGCGCGTTATAAGGATGATGGAAGGTAGAAAGCGGTTGCCCTACAATAGAAACTACCGACACGTTATCGATGATAGAAACTTCGCTTACGTCATTGGTATAGAAGTCGTGAGAAAACTCTTCATCAAGGGCAGCTTTAGCCAGTTGGGCGTCTTTAGAAGCCACTATAAGTCCCACACCGCGTTCCGATGAACCTTGTGAGATAATACTTACACTGATTTGCTTTTGAGCCAATGCCCTAAAAATACGAGCATCAACACCCACTTCGCCCAGCAGTCCCCGACCTTCCAACACAATAAGAGCATTGTTTTTCAGCACCGAAATAGATTTGATACCCTCTTGAGTATTTTCGTTGTTGATAAGTGTTCCAGCATCTTCAGCATTAAAAGTGTTTTTGATACGCAGAGGAATATTCTTTTCAATGAGAGGGATAATCGTTTTGGCGTGCAGTATCGAGGCACCAAAGTTAGCCAGCTCATTAGCCTCTTCAAAAGATAAATTTCTAATAATTTTAGCTTCAGGTACTAATTCAGGGTTAGCCGTAAAAATACCATCTACGTGAGTATAGTTTTGCAGTTCGTTAGCGTTTAGGTAATTGGCAAGTAGTGCAGCCGAGTAGTTACTGCCATTTCTGCCCAAAGTAGTCGTGTCGCCCTTTTCGGTAGCAGCAATAAAGCCCGTAACAATAGCCACCGTATCGGCAGGGATAGTAGCAAATAGCGCCCTTGTTTTAGCTTCCGATACCTCGTTGATAATTTGCGCATTACCCACCACCGCATCAGTTTTAAAAATCTCACGACTATCTACAAAACGGCTCTTTACCCCCTTGCGTTGCAATAGAGTGCTTACTATTTTTGCCGACATTAGTTCGCCTTGTGCCAATACTAAATCTTTAGTTTTAGGGCTGTAATCTTTCAACAGCGACACCCCCTCCAAGAGTTTTTCCAGCAGTTGTAGTTCGCTCTCCAACGATACCTCAAAGTTATAGTTTTGTTCCTCTTTAAACTTCTCAAAATAAGGCAGATAATCATTGCCATTTGCAGCCTTTTCCAACAGCATTTCCAGTTCATCAGTAGTATTGGCACGCGCCGATACTACCACAGCTATAGGTTCTTGTTGCAGTGTAGAAATAATAATATTGATAACTTTATCTATACCATTGTTAGCAAGTGATTTTCCACCAAATTTTAGTATTTTCATCTTCTTAAAATTAACGATTTTTATAAGCAGCCGCAAATATACAATTTTTTTTTGAATAACAAATATTAGCAGTCATAGGGGCAATTTGCCAATCACCCCCACATTCAAAATTCCCCGCTTACT
>NZ_KB291285.1:26145-31447 GCF_000318275.2 Capnocytophaga sp. oral taxon 332 str. F0381 | reverse complement strand
ACCTTTTAAAATTTGGATATTAACATAGAATGTGAGACGAGTGAGACTGGTGAGACTGGTGAGACGGGAGGAGAATTTTGAATTGGGCACAAGCTGCAAGCTTGCGCCAGCGGGGGAGAAGTGAGACGGGAGGAGAATTTTGAATTATGAATTTTGAATTGGGCACAAGCTGCAAGCTTGCGCCAGCGGGGATTAACTATTATAAAATAGATGTTCCACGTGGAACATTATAGTTGTTAATTATCAATTATTATAGGAGAAACTGTTCCACGTGGAACAATTTTATCATTAACTATTTACGTATTAAACATTGGTTTTATATGAATAAAATATTTATTTTCATAGTTTTACTTTGTAGTATTTCATTAAATGCTCAAATTGTTAATACTCCTGCTACAGCACAAGAAAAGGAATTGATAGGTAATGTGCAACAGCTTGTGGAGCGGGTGTATGATGTGTATAAAGATAATTTGCAGCAAAAACGCCTTGCTGTAGAGAATAGCTATATCTTTGATGAACAAAGAAATACGACTTCTTTAGAACAAAATTACGGCAATACTCAGCTTCGTTATAAGTATATTTATCTGCCTAATAATAAGCCTATAGAAGTAACTATAACCAAGGAAGCTCATAATGAAATTATAGTTACTAATGGTCGCTATGAATATGAACAGGTAGGTAGACTGAAGAGTTTTACTAACTACTTGCAAGGCGTGGAAACACCTACCCAGATATTTACTTTTACTGATTATGACGATAGGGATAACCCAATAGCAGGGAAACTTACAACACCTAATTCGGAAGCTACCGTACAGCAAGAATTTAATAAAGACAACCAACGTACTAGTCTGCTTATAGTTACCAAGAGCGAACCAGCTACCCAAATACATATACAACAACGCTATGACAAGCTGGGTAGGGTAGTGGAGCGAAGTATTTCGGAAGGATTGGTGACTAACCCAAGTGTGAGTGTTTTGCGCTATACTTACAACAAGAAAGGTATTATTACTGCAGTAAATGATCAAAAATTGGAATATACTTTTGACAAACAAGGTAATTGGATTACGAGGCTTACGCTTGTAAAAGGCAAAATAGTGGGCTATGCTGAACGCAATATTAAATACTATTAGTGAAATTGAATTTTCTTTTTTGTTAGATTACAAATTATTTTATACTTTTGTAATCGTAATTTACGTATAATTGATAATGGAAAACATATACTATGGAAACAAATACTATCACTTTTAAAGAGCATTTACCATTGGAAAAATATCAGCAACTAATAGTAGATGAACAAATTAGTTTTTCTGAACTTAGTTTGGAAGATCTTGAAAAAATTTATTTATCAAAAGAGCAGTCGAAGCTTGGAATGGTAACAGAACATTCGGAAGTACAGAGAAGAGCAATAGAGAGAAAATTTAATAGGGAATGAAGATAGTTTGGACAACCGAAGCAATAAATAACTATTACGATACGCTTGATTATTGGGATATGCATAATGGGAGTAATACTTATTCTAATAAGATAATTGAAGCGGTGGAACTATTAGTACAAGAACTTATTGAAGATCCTTATTTTTTAGCAAGATACGATGAAAAACTAAATTTATATAGAAAAACAATTTTAAAGGGGAAATTTCTTATTTATTACGAAATAAAAGAAATTGAAAATCTTATAGAAATACAATATTTTCGGAGTAATTATCAAAAGCCTTTAACAGATAACTAATATTTATCTGTTTTTACAAGGATAATGATAAAATATGGATTGCTAATTTTCATTATTTTTTTTGCAAAAATCTTGCTAATTCATAAATATTTTATACCTTTGCACTCTCAAAGCTAACAATACTAAAATTTGGATAATAAAATGATAAAGATTACACTACCAGACGGTTCGGTAAAAGAATACCAAAGTGGCGTTACCCCTATGCAAGTAGCTCAAAGTATTAGCGAAGGACTTGCACGCAATGTACTATCGGCTTCCTTCAATGGAAAAACAGTAGAAAGCGTTACCCCACTGACGACGGATGGTAGTTTAACTCTATATACTTGGGATAATCCTGAAGGGAAAAAGGCTTTTTGGCACTCATCGGCGCACATTTTGGCTCAGGCATTGGAGGAATTGTACCCTGGTATTAAACTTACCATAGGGCCGGCAATTGCGAGTGGTTTTTACTACGATGTTGATTTTAATGGAAAACCTATTTCTGAAAAAGATTTTCCGGCTATTGAAGCTAAGTTCTTGGAAATTGCACGTGGCAAACACGAATTTAAAATGCGCCCTGTAAGCAAAGCGGAAGCGTTGTCATATTATGCGGGGAAAAATGAGTATAAAACAGAACTCATTGAAGCGCTTGAAGATGGTACTATTACTTTTTGCGACCATAGTACTTTTACTGACCTCTGCCGTGGAGGGCATATTCCTAACACTGGATTTGTAAAAGCGGTGAAAGTGCTTAGTGCAGCAGGTGCTTACTGGCGAGGTAATGAACACAATCCGCAGCTAACGCGTGTGTATGGAATTTCGTTTCCGAAGCAAAAAGAACTTACTGATTATCTCGAGCTATTGGAAGAAGCTAAAAAACGCGACCACCGCAAGCTTGGTAAAGAGCTAGAACTCTTTACTTTTTCAAACAAAGTAGGGCAGGGGCTACCACTCTGGTTGCCTAAAGGTGCAGCACTACGCGAACGTTTGGAGGCTTTCTTGCGCAAAGCTCAAAAACAAGCCGGTTACGAACAGGTAGTTACGCCTCATATAGGGCATAAAAATTTATATGTAACTTCAGGACACTGGGAAAAATACGGCAAAGATAGTTTTCAGCCTATTGCTACTCCTAATGAAGGGGAAGAGTATTTGCTAAAACCGATGAACTGCCCTCACCACTGCGAAATATACAATTCGCACCCTTGGAGTTATAAAGATTTACCGAAACGATTTGCTGAATTTGGTACTGTATATCGTTATGAGCAAAGTGGTGAATTACACGGATTGACCCGTGTGCGCTGCTTCACTCAAGACGATGCTCACATATTCTGTACTCCTGAACAGCTTGATACTGAATTTAAACACGTAATAGACTTGGTGCTATACGTATTTGGCTCACTTGGGTTTGATAATTTTACGGCACAAGTATCCTTGCGTGACCCTGAAAACCTGACTAAATACATTGGTAGTGATGAGAATTGGGCTAAAGCTGAAAATGCTATTATAGCTGCTGCTAAAGAAAAAGGGCTTACTTATGTGGTGGAAACAGGAGAAGCTGCTTTTTATGGTCCTAAGCTTGACTTTATGGTGAAAGATGCTTTGGGAAGAAGCTGGCAGCTGGGTACTATTCAGGTAGATTACAACTTACCTGAGCGATTTGACTTGTGGTATAAAGGTGCAGACAACGAATTGCACCGCCCTGTGATGATACACCGTGCGCCTTTTGGTAGTATGGAGCGCTTTGTAGCTATTTTGTTGGAGCACACAGCGGGTAATTTCCCATTATGGCTTACTCCTGACCAAGCTATAATTTTGTCGCTCAGCGAAAAATACGAAGGCTATGCGCAAAAAGTATTGAGACAGCTACAGGATTTGGATATTCGTACCCTAATAGACAATCGTGCTGAAACAATGGGTAAAAAGATACGTGAGGCTGAAAAGCAAAAAGTGCCTTATATGCTTATTGTGGGTGAAAATGAAGAAAAAGAGGCTACTATTTCGGTACGCAAACGCGGTGGTGAAGATTTAGGAAGTATGACAGTAGAGGCTTTTGCTAAACTCATCAACGAAGAAGTAGCTAAGTCGATTAAGCAATTTGCTAATTGACAAAATAAAACAGTGAAAGTAATTTAAAATTTTAATAGCCATCATTAAGAAAAGTAACACACCGGGAAAAGACGACAAAAGCCTACATCGCATAAATCGCGATATTAGGGTTCCAGAGGTTCGTCTTGTGGGGGAAAACGTTGAGAATGGCGTTTATCCTACACGAAAAGCTTTAGAAATTGCTGAAAGTCTTGAACTCGATTTGGTTGAGATATCGCCAAATGCTACTCCGCCCGTTTGTAAAGTAATTGACTATAAGAAGTTTCTTTACGAACAAAAGAAGCGTGATAAAGAGCTAAAAGCTAAGGCTGTGAAAGTAGTTATTAAGGAGATACGTTTTGGCCCTCAAACAGATGACCACGACTATGAATTTAAGAAAAAACACGGTGAAAAGTTTTTGAAAGAAGGGTCAAAAGTTAAAGCCTATGTATTTTTCAAAGGTCGTTCAATTATTTACAAAGACCAAGGTGAGATTTTGTTGTTACGACTTGCTACTGACCTTGAAGAATACGGCAAAGTGGAACAAATGCCTAAACTGGAAGGCAAGCGTATGACGATGTTTTTGGCACCATTACCTAAGAAAAAATAATTGTTATCTGTCCCTTGTAAAGGGCGGAAAATGAGGATAAAAATAAACTCCCGTAACTGCCCCTCTGAAAAGAGGGGCAGGGGAGGACGGAATAATATCACAATAAAAATTCTAAGCAAATGCCTAAAATTAAAACTAAATCGGGAGCTAAGAAGCGCTTTGTGCTTACGGGCTCTGGCAAAATCAAGAGAAAACATGCGTTTAAGAGCCACATCTTAACAAAGAAGACTAAAAAACGCAAGTTGGCACTTACCCACGCTGCACTCGTTAGCACTAACGATACTGCAAGTGTGAAGAGACAATTAGGCTTAAAATAATTGTCTGCAACGAATCGGAATTAATAACCCTGGAGTAGGTACCTAAGTGTTTGTTTTAAGCCGAACCACCTGCTACAAAAAATTAAAATTTATTTATGCCAAGATCAGTAAATGCTGTAGCTCGTAGAGCTCGTAGAAAGAAAATAATGAAGCTTGCCAAAGGTTTCTTTGGTCGCAGAAAAAACGTTTGGACGGTAGCTAAAAATGCTGTTGAGAAAGCAATGCAGTACGCTTATAGAGACCGCCGTAACAAAAAGAGAACTTTCCGTGCTTTGTGGATTGTACGTATCAATGCAGGTGCGCGCCTTCACGGATTGTCATACTCTCAGTTTATGGGGAAACTTAAAGCTCATAACATTGAACTCAACCGCAAGGTGTTAGCCGATTTGGCTATGAATCACCCAGAAGCGTTCAAAGCTATTGTTGAAAAAGTAAAATAAACGTTTAACGATGATATTATTCCGTAAAAAAAGCTGTCTTTATTTAGGCAGCTTTTTTAATTAGAGAGTGTCTGAAAAGTTTTTTGGCTTAAAGCAAGCTTATTAATAGATAGAATATTTTTGTAACTAATTGATTATTAACA
>NZ_KB291285.1:0-26125 GCF_000318275.2 Capnocytophaga sp. oral taxon 332 str. F0381 | reverse complement strand
TCGCGGACTTCCTTCAAAAAGGGGGGAGATACCGCAGTGGTACTTTTAAAGACTTTTTGGATAAGTTTTTTTAATTATACCATCTGCTAATTAAAAATTTAAAAATGTCATATATTCATCAATATAATATTACAACGCCTTTAGGATTGGATTTGGAGACTACTATGGAGGTAGTATTGAGTGGGCAAACGGGAATTGCCTTGCAGGCTGATAGAGGTAGATTTGCAAACGTACCGATGTCGGTTTTCAGTGAAAATGCTCTTACTGCTTATCCTGATTATATGTGTTATCCTTATTTGACTCGCTTGCAACGGCTTCTTTATGTGGCAGTAGCTCCTCTTCTGAAAGATATTCGCATTACTGAACGCACAGGTCTGTTGCTTTCTACTACCAAAGGTGATATACGTTCGTTGGAAAAAGGGAGTGATACTTTGCCTTTTTTGCAGCATACTGCAAAGGAGCTGGCAGAAGTATTGGGTATTCGTACTACACCTATGGTTGTGAGTAATGCTTGCGTATCGGGGGTGATGGCACTTTCGGTAGCTTCTCGGCTTTTGGAGGCAGGGGTGTACGATAGTATGCTAATAGTTGCTGGCGATGAAGTTACTGATTTTGTGCTGTCGGGTTTTAATTCGTTTCAGGCGATGAGTAGTAGCCCTTGCAAGCCTTATGATGCTAATAGAGACGGTATCAGCTTAGGTGAAGCTACTGCGGCTTTGTGGCTTAGCAATGAGCGTGAGGGTGCTGTAGCGAAAATTGTGGGGGGAGCTTCTATAAACGATGCTAATCATATATCGGGGCCTTCTCGTACAGGGGAAGGTTTGTACCTAAGCATTGCAGCGGTGTTACAACAAGCTGGCTTGCAACCTGAAGCGATAGACCTTATCAATGCACACGGTACGGGTACGCTTTACAATGACGAAATGGAAAGCATTGCGCTGATGCGCAGTGGGCTGCTCAATACACCTGTGAATAGCTATAAAGGTTATTTTGGACATACCTTGGGTACTTCGGGTTTGTTGGAGAGTATTCTCTCGGTAGCATTGGCAAAGCGAGGAATGGCACTAAGGAGCTTAAATTTTGAGCGATTGGGTGTTTCGCATAACATAAATGTATTGGCAGAAAATAAATGTTTAAAAACGCGTTATTTGCTAAAAACGGCTTCAGGCTTTGGAGGTAGCAATACGGCTGTAGTAATAGAAATATATGAATAGGTAAATTAATTGTTAAAAAAATGTGAAAAAAATTTTGATATTATTTTGTTTCTTCATATCTTTGTGCCGAAAAAGAGTATATAAGTTTACTTTTTCGTAATATAAAGGAAAATAATAAATTAATATCAAAATATAATGAAAAGAGTTTTTTTATCAGTAGTTTTATTGGCAGCGTCAGTAGCTACTTTTGCACAAGAAAAGATTAGAGATGTACGTACACGCCCTGAGGTTTATTTTCTTCAAATAGGAGATGTAGCGAATAGCCTTGAGCTATTGCCCCCTCCGCCATCACCAGGGAGTGTGCTTTTCCTAAACGATGAGGCACAATACCAATGGGGCTTGATGCAACGCCGTACTGTCCGTGGTGAGCAAGCGGTGAGCGATGCTCGTGTGGACGGGGCAGGTGTACCTAATGCTTTTTCGGAAGCTTTTGGGGTGAAGATTTCAAAAGAAGAAACACCTGAAATTTTTACCTTGGTGGTGAAAATGCGTGAAGATGCTGGTGACCTTGCTACTCGTGCGGCTAAAGACCATTATATGAGGGTACGCCCTTTTGCATTTTACGAAAAAACTACTTGTAACCCTGAGCAACAACAAGACCTTTCTACTAATGGGTCATACCCTTCAGGGCATACTTCTATAGGCTGGGCTACTGCCTTGGTACTTGCAGAAATAAACCTGGATAGACAAAATGAGATTTTGAAACGCGGCTACGAAATGGGGCAAAGTAGGGTTATATGTGGATATCACTTCCAAAGTGATGTGGATGCGGCACGCCTTGTAGCGAGTGCTGTAGTAGCACGCCTACACGCTAATGATGCTTTTATGGCGCAATTGGCAAAAGCTAAAAAGGAATTTGCTGAGCTTGTAAAAAAAGGCAAGGTAAAGAAGAGTGAACGCACAACAAAATAATTTATGTTATGAAAAAGTGGGTATTTAGCGCAGCTTTATTAAGCTTGGCTTATGGCTACGCACAAGATAATACAACCCCACAGGCAGAACCTACCCCTATGACAATGCCTGCTGAGGTTCTACAACAAATAGCAGCGCCTAAAACAGAGGATAAAATAGAAATAAAACCTGCGGGGCGTATCCTCATAGATGGAGGTGCTTTTGGGGCTAATAAATATCACAATGAGTTTGTAAGTGGGGTTGCGATGCCCGATATACGTGCTGGGCTGGGTGTGCGCTACGGCAACTGGAAGGCAAAAGTGGATATTGGCTATGCTTATAACGCTCTTTCGGTAAAAGATGTTCTTATGGAATACGGATTTAGCAAGCATACGCTCCTCAGAGGGGGTTATTTTGTACATCAGTTTGGTATGCAGAGTGCTACAAGTTCGTCTTTCAAGATATCGATGGAAGAACCTCAAAGTAATGAGGCATTTTTCAATGGCAGGCTTGTAGGGCTTATGCTGATGCATCAGAAAGATAAATTCTTTGGTACGCTGAGTCTTTTTGCTGAAAATGAAGCGATGAAACAGACTCCGAGTATTGATGCAGTTAAAGGCACAGGAACTGGTAGTCAAGGTATGGGTATGATGAGCCGTCTATTGTACCGCCCTCGCCGCGATGAAGGTAATATCTTTCACGTGGGTATTTCAGGAGCTTTTGAAACCCCACGCTATAATAAAAAGGCCGAACTTAACCATAGCTCGTATACTCTAAAAACGCCTTTCCCTACTCGTATTGCTAAGGTAACAGCGCAACAAGCATTTATTGATAATGCTACTTTCTTATATAAATTTTCACCTGAATTATTGTTGGCTAAAAATCGTTGGGGATTAGAAGCTCAATATTACTATGTGAATGTAAATAGAAAGAGTGGTTTTGAGGCTTTTGATGCGAGTGGTGCTTACGCAATGGTACGTACTATCATCAAAGGTAGTCCGTATACTTATGCTGATGCCGATGGTGGTATTGCTACGCCTAAAGCTGGAGCAATGGAATTGGTGGCTGGTTATAACTATACCGACCTTTCTAACCGCAAGGCAGGTATTTTGGGTGGTAGGCTAAATGATTATTCACTTACTTTTAACTATTACCTGAACAAGTATATGATTTGGAGGGTACGCGCTTCGCATACTGCTGTGGGCTATCGTGCAGGTAGAGAGGATACTAATTTGAATTTGATAGAAACGCGTTTGCAAATCAAATTCTAAGAGGTGCGAATGGTATAGGAGAAACCAATTAAAAAAAATAAAACTATATGAAAAAGAATTTTATAAATATAACATTGTTGTTCTTGTGCCCGCTATTGGCTATGGCACAATTGCAACGCTCAGACGCTTTTAAAGAACAATACAAGCTGAAAGAAGTGGTGATACTGAGCCGACACAATATTCGTTCGTCACTATCAGTAAATGGTAGTATGTTGCAAAAAATGACTCCTCACCAGTGGATAAAATGGAGTGCAGCCCCCAGCGAACTTACCTTGCGAGGAGGTGCTTTGGAAACTATTATGGGTCAGTTTTTCCGCAAATGGACTGTTGATGAAGGTCTTTTTACAGAAAACGCAGTTCCTACGGTTGATGAGGTAAATTTTTATGCTAATAGTATGCAACGCACTATTGCTACGGCGCAGTATTTTTCATCGGGTTTTATGCCTGTAGCTAATTTGCATATCAACCATCGTTTTACCCCTAGCAAGATGGATCCGGTATTTTTTCCTGCCTTGACCAAGAGCAGCGAGGCTTTTAAAGCTCAGGCATTGAAAGAAATTGCAGCTATGGGCGGCAAGAAAGGAATTGTAGGCATCAACGAAGGTCTTAAAGATTCTTATCAGCTTATTGAAAGGGTATTAGACTTGAAAAACTCACCTGCTTGCAAATCGGGTGAAGTGTGTGCCTTCAACGATTACAATACTCAGCTAAAACTTGAAAAAGGCGATGAACCTAATATGAAAGGCTCACTAAAGTTTGCTAATTCGGCTTCGGATGCGCTTATTCTTCAGTATTATGAAGATACTGACCCTGTGCAGGCTGCTTTTGGACAAAAACTTTCTAATGATGAGTGGGAAAAAATTGCTAAGGTGAAAGACGTTTATGGCGATGTATTATTTACCGCTCCTATAGTGGCAGTGAATGTTGCTCACCCGCTATTGGTGTATATGAAAGACGAACTGAATGCTAAAAACCGCAAATTTACTTTCCTTTGTGGACACGATTCGAATATTGCGAGCGTTAATGCGGCTTTGGAGGTAGAAGAATACAGCTTGCCACAATCAATAGAAAAGAAGACTCCCATAGGTAGCAAATTGGTATTTGAAAAATGGGTGGATAAAGCGGGCAAGGAATTTGTAGCAGTAAATATTGTTTATCAAACTACTGAACAACTTCGCAATGTAACATTACTTAATTTAGAGAATCGACCTGTGGTATTTTCACTAAAACTAAAAGGATTGAAAGCTAATCCTGATGGACTTTACTCTATTGAAAGTGTGAACGATCGTTTTGATAAGGCTATACGCGCTTATGAGGAAATCAAATAAAATGAGAGCAAAAAGAAATTTGCATCTACAATACAAGGAAAAATAATTGATTATCTGAGTGATGTATAGGATATAAAAAAAGACTGTCCTTAAAAGTTTAAACTAACTTTTTGGGACAGTCTCTTTTTTAGCATTAAGCAGGCTATAGAATAATTATTCTTAAAAAAATACTAATAAAATTTGCTTTTTAGTATTTTTATTTATAACTTTGTCTCGTCAAAAAAAACTAACAACTAAAGGCTAACGGCGAAAAATGTCTATAACAAATATCAATCAGTTAGACCCTATCAATGGGTTATATACGTATGCAGAGTACTTGCTGTGGAAATTTGAAGAACGCGTGGAGTTCCTGAAAGGGAAGGTCTTTAGGATGTCGGCACCTTCTATCAATCATCAGAGAGTGTATAGAAAAGAGGGTGTCCAAAAAGTTTTGTTTTAGCTTAAAACAAGGTTATTAATAAATAGAATATTTTTGTAACTAATTGATTATTAACATCCCCCCTTCCCCCCTTCAAAAGGGGGGAGATGCCGAAGTAGTACTATTAAAGACTTTTTGGACAGGCTCACAATTATTTAGAAGGCAAATTGAGTGAAATATTTTAATACTATGATTCCGACACAAACACAAATTGAAGAGTTTGTTTTAAATCTTGAAGCAATTACCCAACGGGAGGTGATTCGCATTGGGCTATCATTAGCTGATGGCTTGGCTGTTACAGATAGTAAATTTGGGGGAGTGCCTTAATTGCAAACTATATTAGGCTATGCCCGTTGGGAGAACTTTTTGGTAGCGATACACAGGGCAGTAGATTCGTGTAAGTCGCAGCAAATCAATGTAGATGATCATTTTCGTGACCTCACGAAAATGATAGAGATTGGTAAAGGAGGTAAGCGTGAAGTAGTGGATTTTATGCTTACTCGTTATGCTTGCTATCTCATTGCTCAGAATGGCGACCCTAAAAAGGAGGAAGTGGCTTTTGCTCAGAGTTATTTTGCGATACAAACCCGCAAGGCAGAACTTATAGAAGAACCCCTTATAAAAAAACAACTATGAAACATATTTTAATAACCTTGTTACTATGTGCGCCGTCAATATACGCACAAAATCCTTTAGAAGGCGAATGGATAACCGCTTCTCTGTTCGGTAACTTCAAAGAGGAATATCAAAACCTGCTTGTGCTTACTCGAGAAGGACGTGAAAGCTTTCGTTATGCAACGGTATTTGAAAAGAACGACAAAAATCAATATAAATCATCTTACTTTGCCCCTTGTGGCAACGACTGTTTCCCCTCTATAACAGGAACATTTGAGCTTATTGCCCCCTCGTATGTGCGCCTCAATGCCCTAACTTTTGAGCAATATGGCGATTGCGAAAAGAAAAACAAAACGTTGCATAACGATACCGCCGATTATTACATATACAAAGTCTCAGATAAGAAAATCTTCTTAGTGAAAAGCACTTCAAAAAATGAAAAAGAAGATCAAGAAAAGGCTAAAAACTATCTGTTGGTAACCGGTATAAAGGATAACGTATTGTATAACCGAAAGCACAAAATGAAAGTAGAGGCTAAGGGTATAGCACCATTACCTGCACAAATAGAGAAATATGCTACTGATATACTTCACTTGAAAAAATTCAAGATACTTGCTTATAACCAATTAGAAGATAGAGCGGCTTGGGTATTTGCGGTAAAAGACCTCACCACAGGAGCTATAACCTATGTAATACAAGAAAATTATTATGAAGCAAAAGATAAAGAAGTCGCTGACTTTTTTGATTGTACCGAAGCCGAAATAAAGAAGTTCAGAGAGTAACATTGAAGATTTGAGAAATTGTAACTTTGAGGAGGGGATTTTTTATTTGGGATTGTAGCTAAAAACAGCTACTAATAATTTGTTGATTGATATTTATTTTTTAATTTTGCCATAAAAAAAAATACTATGTTTGGGTTTCCTGAAGCAACTTATAAAATATACAAGCATAATTTCTTGCGTAAAATAGAAATAAAATTTTTATTTTCTCGTATTGAATTAAAAGATAAAGAATCTTTGGTAAAGGAATATATTTCTCCTTTGTTTGCTGATTTTCAATTGGAAAAGAAACTTAACTTTGTTTTTGATCTTCAAAACACTAATGAAGTGATAGAAAATAAAGGCACTGAGGAAGAGATATACTTTATTTTCAAAAAGGATAAGTCATTATTACAACTCACGGAAGATTCTTTTGTATTGAAGATAAATGGTAGTGAATACCAATCAATTGAAAGTATTATTCCTATTATAGAAAAGATTATTAAATTGGCTTCTTCACTGAGAATTGATACTTTTCAAGGCATTAATTTCAACAAGTTAAATATTTTGGAACTGAAAGAGGTGGAAGAGCTTAGTAACCTTTCTTACTATGCACATCAGGAGTATATAAATACTGAAATCAGGAAACCTAATCAATCTCAGTTAGTGATAAATGATTACAGAACGCTTACGATGGCTAACCTTGATGAAAAAGCTTTGCTTATTTTGAAATATGGGGTGAATAGTCCTACTAATGAAGAAGGAAAACTCAATCATATTTTTATAGAAATAGACATCACAAGTAAAGAGGTTCGCACAACTGAAACACTTTCTACTTTGAAAAAAGTAAATAAGGAAATGTTTAATATTTTTAATTGGACGATATCGGATAAACTAATAAATCTATTAGAAAATGACTAATCAAATAGAATTTATTCATACAAAAAAAGAGTTTACAGCTCCTTCTGCTACTCTAAATTATAAAACAAACAATATTAATACTCTATTATTGTTTGTAGGGACTACTTTTACTATATTTACCCCTGCTAATGCACTAAAAGAAAATATTGATATGGAAAAAGATATTAAATTAGAAATGTTAGACAGCTATAAAAATCTTACTACTGGTATATATTCAGAAAATGAAGATTATAGCAAAATACTAACTAATGTAGTAACAGAGATGCTATCAAACACTCAAGATTTTAGTGACATTAACCAATATATAAATGAAAACTTTTGGGATTTAGTATGACCTCATTTGAAGAGATAAAAAAATATCTACCACAATACCTAAGCGATAGTGATGCTAAACAGCTGTTTTCGGCTTTAAAAGATTTTCCTAACAATATTGATGAGAGATTTTATAGTAATTATAGCTTAGATGATAATATTCTTTACCAAGGCGATTGTCTGAAAGATATTCCTGCTTTTAACCTCCCTGACACTCGTACAAAACTATCGCAAAGTATGGCTATATCTAACACTTGCGATATGGATTTGAGTAATAAACGGCTTTGGAATACACGTATTTTATTTTCGCAAATTATATTATTAGAAAAGTTAGAAAAAGGACTATGCCAAAGATTTCCTAAAGACAGAGTTACTAATTATATTAAAAGCCTTAAAAAACAACAAATTACCAATGCTTTTTATCTTCCGAAGAGCAAAAACTTAGATGAAGCTGTTGCTTTTTTCGATTATACTAATAGCTTTGATATTAATTATATAGATAGAGAAAGCTTGAAAGAAAGGAGACTTGTTTCATTAAGTAATTATGGCTTTTATATATTACTACTGAAACTCTCTATTCATTTTACAAGAGTACAAGAAAAAGTGGAGCGGAATTGATAGTTTTTCAATAGCCTACTTGCTAATAGCTAAAGACTAAAATAAATTAAAAATATTATGAATGAATTAACCGAAAAAGACCACCAACTATTGGTGCGCAAAGGAATTACCGAAGCTACTCTCAATGCACAAGTAGCGCGTTTTAAACAAGGCGTACCTCCTATTCAGTTGGTAAAGGCTGCCGTAATTGATGACGGTATCTTGCCATTAACCAAAGAAGATGCGGCTAAATATGCTGCTATTTACCAAAAACGCAAAAAGGGCAATAAAATTGTGAAGTTTGTGCCTGCTTCGGGGGCTGCTACTCGTATGTTTAAATCGCTCTTTGCTTTCCGCGATGGCTTTGAGCCTGATAGGGAATCGTTTGTGGCATACGTGAACCGTACGGGTAATAAGGAAGTACGTGCTTTTTTTGATGGCTTGGAACGTTTTGCTTTTTATCCGTTGCTAAAAGAGTTTATCGATAAACATCACCCTGAGTTTGTAAACCTTAATGAAGATGCTCAGAAACATCTTATTGTTTCGGTATTGCTGAGCGAAAATGGTTTGAACTACGGCAATATGCCGAAGGGATTACTACCTTTTCATCGTCATTCTGAAAAAATTACGACTCCTTTTGAAGAGCATTTCCGCGAGGCGGTGCTTTACGCATCGGACGATGAGCAGGCTAACTTGCATTTTACTATTACTGAACAACATACTGAATCTTTTTACAAGGAGCTGAATCATATAAAACCACAATTGGAAGAGCGTTACCATATTAATTTTGATGTGGATTTTTCGTATCAGAAGCCTAGTACTGATACAATTTCGGTTACTGAAGACAATGCGCTTTTCCGCGATGAAGAGGGTAATTTGTTGTTCCGTCCTGCAGGACACGGTGCGCTACTTAGCAACTTAAACGATGTGGATGCTGATATTATCTTTATCAAAAACATTGATAATGTGGTTGTGAAAAAATACACTGATGAAACGGTGTTTTACAAAGAGGCTTTGGCTGGCAAGCTTTCGCAAGTGCAAGAAGAGGTATTTAGGATATTGCACCGCATTGATAACGACAAAGTTAAGAAAAAGGAAATAAAACATATATTGGATTTCTTGCGAGAAATCAATATCAATGTGCCTGACTACGTTTATAAATTCCGCCGACAATACGCTCTTGAATTTGCGAAAGAGCAGCTTAATCGTCCTATACGTGTGTGTGGTATGGTGAAAAATGAGGGGGAACCAGGGGGCGGTCCTTTCTGGGTGAAGGATGCTAATGGTGTGGTGAGTTTGCAGATTATTGAATCGGCACAGGTGGATATGAAAGACCCTAAGCAAAAGGAGATTTTTGAGCAATCTACTCATTTTAATCCTGTGGATTTGGTATGTGGTACTAAAAACTACAAGGGTGAAAAGTATAATTTGCAAGAGTATGTAGACCCTGAGCAGGCATTTATTACTTCTAAGACGTATATGGGCAGACCGCTTAAGGCATTGGAGTTGCCAGGGTTGTGGAATGGTTCTATGGCGAAGTGGATAACTTTGTTTGTTGAGGTGCCTATTATTACCTTTAACCCTGTAAAAGTAGTAAATGATTTGCTAAAGAAGACCCATCAGGGATAGGAAAAGAGGCTTGTATGCTTATTTTAGGCAAAAAAACGTATAATTATTAAATACTGATAATCAATAATTTGCGATAAAATTGCGAAAAAAGATGAAAAAAAAGTCATAAAAAATTTGTCAGTTAAAAAAATAGTTATACTTTTGCACCCTGAAATAATGATACAGGCAACGCCGGCATAGCTCAGTTGGCCAGAGCACGTGATTTGTAATCTCGGGGTCGTGGGTTCGAATCCCTCTGCCGGCTCAAAAGAGTAAGAATAAGTACTGATCGACCTACGCTTACTTTGTTTTTTATTCTAGCTATATCATAATTAAAGGGGGGGAGATACTCAAGCGGCCAACGAGGGCAGACTGTAAATCTGCTGGTTTTCACCTTCACAGGTTCGAATCCTGTTCTCCCCACGAGTTTATTTTATTAGATTTTTTTTGCGGGAGTAGCTCAGTTGGTAGAGCGTCAGCCTTCCAAGCTGAATGTCGCGAGTTCGAACCTCGTCTCCCGCTCTTTCTTTATTGCTGATGTAGCTCAGGGGTAGAGCACTTCCTTGGTAAGGAAGAGGTCACGAGTTCAAATCTCGTCATCAGCTCAGTAATTGTATTTGCACACACATCAAACACTCATTTATATAACTAAGATTTAAAATTTTTTTAGAAAATGGCAAAAGAAACATTTGATCGTTCCAAACCGCACTTGAATATTGGTACTATTGGACACGTTGACCACGGTAAAACTACTTTGACAGCAGCTATTACTAAAGTATTGGCTGATGCTGGTTTGTCAGAAGTACGTAGCTTTGACTCTATTGACAACGCTCCTGAAGAAAAAGAACGTGGTATTACCATCAATACATCACACGTAGAATATCAAACTAAAACACGCCACTATGCGCACGTAGACTGTCCTGGTCACGCGGACTATGTAAAGAATATGATTACTGGTGCTGCGCAAATGGATGGTGCTATTCTTGTAGTTGCTGCAACTGATGGTCCTATGCCACAAACACGTGAGCACATTCTTCTTGGTCGCCAAGTAGGTATTCCACGTATTGTTGTATTTATGAACAAAGTGGATATGGTTGATGACCCAGAACTATTAGAGTTGGTAGAACTTGAAATGCGTGAGCTATTGAGCTCTTACCAATATGATGGTGATAACACTCCAATCATACAAGGTTCTGCTCTTGGTGCTCTTAACGGAGAAAAGAAATGGGTAGACACTGTATTGGCTCTTATGGATGCTGTAGATAGCTATATAGAGCTTCCTACTCGTGACGTAGATAAACCATTCTTGATGCCTATCGAAGACGTGTTTACTATTACAGGTCGTGGTACTGTTGCAACAGGACGTATCGAAACTGGTGTAGCTAAAACAGGTGAGGCTGTTGAAATCATCGGTATGGGTGCTGAAAAATTGACTTCTACTATTACAGGGGTTGAAATGTTCCGCAAAATCCTTGACCGTGGTGAGGCTGGTGATAACGTAGGTTTGCTACTTCGTGGTATCGACAAAAAAGATATCAAACGTGGTATGGTAATCTGCAAACCAGGATCTGTAACTCCACACGCTAAATTTAAAGCTGAGGTGTATATCCTTTCAAAAGAAGAAGGTGGACGTCACACTCCATTCCACAACAACTACCGTCCTCAGTTCTACGTACGTACAACTGACGTAACAGGTACTATTCACTTGCAACCAGGTGTAGAAATGGTTATGCCAGGTGATAACGTAACTATTGAAGTAGAATTGTTGCAACCAATTGCATTGAACGTAGGTCTTCGTTTCGCTATCCGTGAAGGTGGTCGTACCGTAGGTGCAGGACAAGTAACAGAAATTCTTGACTAATCTATATTAGAAAGTTTAGATTAATATTTATAGAAAAGTTTTGAGTGATTTTAAGCTCAAAACTTTTTTAAAATACGGGTGTAGTTCAAGGGTAGAATAGCGGTCTCCAAAACCGTTGATGGGGGTTCGAATCCCTCCACCCGTGCGAGGGGAAAAGGGCTGGTTGCTTTGTGCAGCTGGCTCTTTTCTCTATTTACTTTTGCACAATGCTGTTCCTGATACTTTTTGACCGGCTAATTACTTGGAATGAATATAAATTTCCTTGATTTTTAGTATTCTTTAGTAAAAACTATAAGCTGTTTTTTTGCTATTAATGCAAAATAGGCACTACTTTTTTATCAATACTGCATCTTTCTTTATTCTATATTTTAATTCTTATAAAATTCTTAATTTTCAGTGATTATTTCAGTTATAATGTTTTTATGTTAAAATGTTTTTTAGTAATTATTTATTTCGTATATTTGCAGTACAAAATGAAAATGTAATTAACTAAAAACTAAAGAATATGGCTTTTGATATTGAAATGATTAAAAAGGTATATGAGCGTATGCCTGAACGAGTGAAAAAAGCCCGTGAAATAGTGGGAAGACCGCTAACGCTTGCTGAAAAGATTCTCTATACACATCTTTGGGATGGTATGCCTACTAGGACTTTTGGCAGAGCTAAAGATTATGTAGATTTTGCTCCTGACCGTATTGCTTGCCAAGATGCTACAGCGCAGATGGCTCTTTTGCAGTTTATGCACGCAGGGAAGCCTAAGGTAGCTGTGCCTACTACTGTGCACTGCGATCACCTTATTCAAGCTAAAGTAGGTGCTGAAACCGACTTGAAGGTAGCTAAAGAACAATCTAAAGAGGTTTTTGACTTTCTTTCATCGGTATCTAATAAATATGGTATCGGATTTTGGAAACCAGGAGCGGGAATTATTCACCAGATAGTATTGGAAAATTATGCTTTCCCAGGGGGAATGATGATTGGTACCGACTCACACACTGTAAATGCTGGTGGTTTGGGAATGCTTGCCATTGGGGTAGGGGGTGCCGATGCGGTAGATGTGATGGCTGGAATGCCTTGGGAGCTGAAATTTCCGAAACTCATAGGCGTGGAACTTACAGGAAAACTTAATGGCTGGACAGCTCCTAAAGACGTAATCTTGAAAGTAGCTGATATTCTTACCGTAAAAGGCGGTACGGGGGCTATCGTAGAGTATTTTGGTGAGGGTGCTAAATCGTTGTCTTGTACAGGTAAGGGTAGCATTTGCAATATGGGTGCTGAAATAGGGGCTACTACTTCTACTTTTGGTTATGACGACTCTATGCGCCGCTATTTGCGCGCTACAGGGCGAGAAGAGGTGGTAGAAGCTGCCGATAAAGTAGCGGATTGCCTAACTGCTGACCCTGAAGTATATGCTGACCCTGAACAGTACTTTGATGAGCTGATACGCATCAACCTCGATACGCTTGAACCTTACATCAATGGGCCTTTTACTCCTGATAGGGGTACTCCTGTTTCTGAAATGAAGAAGGTGGCTCGCGAAAACGATTGGCCTCTAAAAGTAGAATGGGGGCTCATAGGCTCTTGTACTAACTCATCGTACGAAGATTTGAGCCGTGCGGTATCGGTAGTAAAACAGGCGGTAGAAATGGGGGTAACACCTAAAGCTGCTTTTGGTATCAACCCTGGTTCGGAACAAATACGCTATACTATTCAGCGCGATGGTATCATTGATGTATTTGAAAAATTAGGTACTAAAGTATTTACCAATGCTTGTGGCCCTTGTATCGGTCAGTGGGACAGAGAGGGTGCTGAAAAGCAAGAGAAAAATACAATTGTACATTCTTTCAATCGCAACTTCTCGAAACGTGCTGACGGCAACCCTAATACACACGCTTTTGTTACTTCGCCCGAAATGGTAGCTGCTTTGGCTATTGCCGGTAGATTGGATTTTAACCCTATTACCGATACGCTCACCAACGACAAAGGCGAGGAAGTGAAATTTAAACCTCCTTATGGTGAAGAGCTGCCTACCAAAGGATTTGCTGTAGACGACCCAGGTTACCAAGCTCCTGCAGCCGATGGTAGTGGTGTGCAAGTGGTTGTATCGCCTACTTCTAACCGCTTGCAATTGTTGGCTCCTTTCCCTGCTTGGGACGGGAAAAATATTACAGGGGCTAAACTGCTCATCAAAGCGCAAGGCAAATGTACTACCGACCATATCTCGATGGCAGGTCCTTGGTTGCGTTTTAGAGGGCATTTAGACAATATTTCCAACAATATGCTCATCGGGGCAGTAAATGCCTTTAATGGCAAAACAAATGCCGTAAAAAACCAATTAACGGGCGAATATGACGAAGTGCCTAAAGTGCAACGCGCCTACAAAGCAGCAGGCGTGCCTTCGGTAGTAGTAGGCGACCAAAATTACGGCGAAGGCTCATCGCGCGAACACGCTGCTATGGAACCTCGTCACTTAGGTGTAAAAGCTGTACTGGTGAAATCGTTTGCTCGCATACACGAAACAAACCTTAAAAAACAAGGTATGCTCGCTCTTACATTCGCCAATGAGGCTGATTACGACAAAATTCAAGAAGATGACACTATCAACTTTTTAGATCTTACCAGCTTTGCTCCTAACAAACCACTTCACTTGGAATTTGTACATAAAGATGGTTCTAAAGATGTAATTGCTTGTAACCATACTTATAACGACTCGCAAATAGCGTGGTTTAGAGCAGGTAGCGCACTAAACTTGATAAGTGCAAGCTAATAAAAATCTATTGATAATACAATTTTGCCGATGAGACAATGCACTCACCGGCAATTTTTTTATGCAGTTATCTCCAAAACCAGCTCCATTTTCTCTCTTTTTCTACGCCTAATTCTGATATTTTTTACTGTTATATATTGCCAAATCTCCTCATTTTTATTACCTTTGCAACTACAAACAATATTAAAAAATATACCTTTATGAAAAAAATTATTTTTATAGTCCTCTTAGTGCTATCGTTGGCTGCCAATGTCTTGTTGGTGCGCAAATTATTCGTAGGCAACACACAAGTAATTGAAGGTGACCCCCGCGTGAGTGTGATTGTAACTCAAGCAAACCGCGATTTTGTAATGGGCGAAATGCGCACCTTTGTAGAAGCACTACACCAAATCAATTTGGGGATTGAACAAAACGACCCTTCTTTGATTGTAGAAGCTGCTCGTGCCTCTGGCGGCTCTGTTGCCGACCACGCCCCCGCAGGGCTCATCGCTTCTATCCCTATAGGCTTCAAAACCATAGGCTTCGACACACACGGCAAGTTTGATGAAATTGCCAATAGTGCCGAAAAGAATTTTGACCCCAAAGTTACCCAACAACAAGTAACCGCACTACTTGGCAACTGCGTAGCTTGCCACCGCAGCTATCGTATGGATGTAAAAAAATAGTCGTTAGATTGAAGTATCAACAACTAACAAAAACATATCGCAATGGAAAAATGGAATATTATAGTACAAGGGTTTGACCCCAAGCAAGTTACCAAGCACGAAAGCCTTTTCAGTCTCGGCAATGGTGCTATGGGATGCCGAGCCAATTTTGAAGAACAATATACAGGCGAAACCTTTCAAGGCAGTTACATAGGGGGCGTTTATTACCCCGATAAAACCAAAGTAGGCTGGTGGAAAAATGGCTATCCCGAATATTTTGCCAAAGTACTAAATGCCCCCAGCTGGTTGGGTATCAATATCAGCATCAATAATTGCCCCCTCGATTTAAATACTTGTATAGAGGTGAAAGATTTCCGCCGGCAGCTCAATATGAAAGAAGGTTGGTACGAGCGTTCTTTTACCGCTACCTTGCCCAATGAGCAGCAAGTACAGGTAAAAGTACAACGGCTGCTTTCATTGCGCCACGATGCTATGGGTGCGTTGCATTACCAAATTACTCCCCTCACCGCCGATGCCCAATTGCAAATAGAAAGCTACCTCGATAGCGGTGTGAAAAACAACGATGCCAATTGGGACGAACACTTCTGGAACACCCTTGCAATCACCCATCAGGGTAACCGTGCCGCAATTATAGCCGAAACCAAAAAAACAAAATTCAAGGTATGTACTTTTATGCAGAATGCCCTTGCTGTAAATCAGCAACCTGTAGCAACACAAGCCACTACACACACTGCCGATAATTACATCAGCAAGCAATACGAAGTAAATGTAAAGAAAGGAGATACATTAGTTATTGAAAAAATAGGCGGCTATGTTACTGCCGAAAGCAATACCGAAAATGCACTATTAGCCGAAAACACATTTGCACTACTAAATGAAAATATAGACTTCACAACCCTCCTACAGCAGCAAAAAGAAGATTGGGCAGCGATATGGGAAACTGCAGATATTGAGATAGACGGTGATGTAAAAGCACAACAAGCTATCAGGTTCAACATCTTCCAGCTGAACCAAACCTATTCAGGGAAACACTCACAACTCAATATAGGACCCAAAGGATTTACAGGCGAAAAATATGGCGGTAGCACCTATTGGGACACCGAAGCCTATTGTTTGCCTTTCTATATGGCTACCAAATCTCCTCAAGTAGCACGCAATTTGTTGCTATACCGCTACAAACAATTGCCGCAAGCCATTGCCAATGCCCAAAAACTCGGTTTTTCGCAAGGCGCAGCACTTTACCCAATGGTAACAATGAATGGTGAAGAATGCCATAATGAGTGGGAAATCACCTTTGAAGAGATACACCGCAACGGAGCTATTGCCTTTGCTATCTACAACTATGTGCGCTATACAGGCGACAGCGATTATATAAAAGATTATGGTATAGAAGTACTTATTGGTATAGCGCGTTTTTGGGCACAAAGAGTCAGTTTTTCAGCCGAAAAAGAAAAGTACGTTATCTTAGGGGTTACAGGACCTAATGAGTACGAAAATAACGTTAATAATAACTTTTATACCAATTATATAGCAGCTTGGTGTTTGCGCTATGCTGCCGAGCAAGTCAATAACACGCACACCACACAAGCCTCAGCCGATGAGTGTAAGCAATGGCTGCATATTGCTGATAATATTTATCTCCCTTATTCCGAAAAATACGGTATTTATTTGCAGCAAGACGGCTTCTTAGATAAAGAACTGAAGCCCACAACAGCATTATCTCCTCAGGAGCGACCTATCAACCAACATTGGTCGTGGGACAGAATCCTCCGCTCGCCCTACATCAAGCAAGCCGATACGCTACAAGGCTTCTATTTCTTCCAAAATCATTTTAGCAAAGAAGCCCTACAAAAGCACTACGATTTTTACAGTCAGTTTACCGTCCACGAGTCATCATTATCTCCGTGTGTACACAGCATATTAGCTGCCAAATTAGGTATGATAGATGAGGCGTATCAACTCTATTTGCGCACTGCCCGCCTCGATTTAGACGATTATAACAAAGAAGTACACGAGGGACTGCACATTACCTCAATGGCAGGCACTTGGTTGTCAATCGTAGAAGGATTTGGAGGCTTACAAGTAGAGGCTGATAAACTTACCTTTGCCCCACAAATACCGCCAACTTGGCAACGTTATAGTTTCAAAGTCTTCTTTCGGTCGAAAGTCTATAAAGTAGAAGTATTACCTACGCACCATACGGTAACAATTTTATAAAAACAATAACCTCAGCGAATGCTGAGGTTATTGCAATTCCTAATCCTTAAAAATATGAAAAATTTCCTCTATGAAGAAGATCTCGTGGTACCTCCAGGAATCGAACCAGGGACACAAGGATTTTCAGTCCTTTGCTCTACCAACTGAGCTAAGGTACCAGTTGTTTCATTTTTCCGAGTGCAAAAGTAGTACTTTTTTTTAAACCTGCAAAATTTTTCTCAAAAATTTTGCAGGTTTTTTATCTACTATTTTATAACTCATTAATATTCAGGCTTATCTTCTGGATGTTTCGCCATAAATTCTTCCGCTTTTTTCACCATATTTTCCGAACCACAGAAGAAAGGCACCCGCTGATGAAGCTTCGTAGGCTTAATATCCATTATGCGCATATACCCATCCGAAGCCTTTCCTCCTGCCTGTTCTGTTAAAAAAGCCATAGGATTACACTCATACAACAAACGCAATTTGCCTTGCGGAGTACGAGTCCCCGACGGATAAATATAAATACCCCCTTTCAGCATATTTCTATGAAAATCCGAAACCAATGAACCTATATAACGTGAAGTATATGGTCTATCCTCTTCCAGAGCTTGGCAGTATTTCAAATAGTCTTTTACCCCTTGTGGGAAATGTACGTAATTCCCTTCGTTGATAGAATAGATATTCCCATCTTTAGGATACGTCATATTAGGGTGAGACAAGTAATACGTACCTATCGAAGGGTCAAGAGTAAAGCCATTCACCCCGTGCCCTGTGGTGTACACTAGCATTGTAGAAAGCCCGTATACTACATAACCCGCAGCCACCTGCTTCTTGCCCTCTTGCAAAAAGTCTTCTAATTGCACAGGCGTACCTACAGGCGTAACCCGTTTGTAAATAGAAAATATAGTCCCTACTGTTACATTCACATCCGCATTGCTCGAGCCGTCAAGCGGGTCTATAAGCACAACATATTTGCTGTTAGGGCTGTGTTCTGAGGCATTAATAGGAATAAAAAACTCATTTTCTTCCGATGCAATACCACATACCACATCACGCTGCGTAAGTGCGCGAATAAACAATTCATTGGCAAAAACATCCAATTTCTTTTGCACTTCGCCCTGTACGTTTTCCTGACCCATATCGCCAAGAATATCCTCTACAAGCCCAGCCTTATTCACCTCGCGGTTCACAAGCTTCGATGCAAGCTTAATAGCACTCAATAAGCGGGAAAATTCCCCTGTAGAATGTTGAAAGTCCTTCTGATTCTGAATGATGAACTCTCCTAAAGTTTGGTGTGTTTTCATTGTATTGTTATGTTAATGTTTATGATTTCAATACTATTTGCCCAAGCGCCTCAAATAAAGTTGTATTACATTTTCCAAACCTAAATACAACGACTCGCAAATCAGTGCGTGCCCTATTGATACCTCTAAAAGATTAGGAATATTATCGTTGAAGTATTTCAAATTGTCTAAGCTAAGGTCGTGCCCAGCATTCAGTCCCAATCCTACCCTTTCAGCCTCCAGAGCCGCTTTTATATAAGCCCCTATAGAAGAAGGATTGCCCAGAGCGTACTCACGAGCGTAGCCCTCAGTGTAAAGTTCAACCCTATCAGCACCCACTTCAGCAGCACCACCCACCATTGCTTCTATCGGGTCTACAAATACCGAAGTACGTATCCCATTGCGTTTAAACTCCTTTATAACTTCCGTTAAGAAAGCGCGGTGTTTTACAGTATCCCAACCCGCATTAGAAGTTATAGCATCTTCAGCATCAGGCACCAAAGTTACCTGTGTGGGGCGCACTTGCAGCACTAAGTCTATAAATTTAGGTATAGGGTTACCCTCAATATTATATTCTGTCGTTACTACCTGCAGTAGCTCAGTAGCATCGTTATAGCGAATATGGCGTTCATCAGGACGCGGATGTATAGTAATACCCTCAGCACCAAAACGCTGTATATCCGCAGCTACCTGCAATAAGTTAGGCATATTACCACCGCGAGCATTCCGCAAAGTCGCTATTTTATTGATATTTACACTTAGTTTTGTCATCTAATCCTTGAATTTTATTACTATCTTTTATTTCCTATTTTCAGCTTCTTCAGCTTCCACTTCACGCCGCAAGAGAGAGTCTTGGGCGCTGGGTGTTACTCGGTAAGCTTTAGGGTCGTATTTAGGGTCGCTGATGTGAAAACTCGCAGTATCTTTAGAATGAGCTTCAGGTTTTATATCCCCCACCAATACCCTCTTTAGCGAAGCAAGATACTTGTCATTATCCTGCATCTTCTTTTCCAATGAATCCAACTTGAAAAGCAAATTTAGCGTTTCACGCTTGTTTTCTACTACCGAATAACCTAAAATATATTGTCGCAGCGGACTATAAATAATAAATAAAGTTGTGAAAGCAATGAGTATTATCGCAAATAATGAGCCAAATACAAATATATTTAGCCTACTTAGCCTAAATGAACTCTTCTCTTCATAAGTGCTATCGTCCATCACTATCAGCCTATATTTACTAAGCCATTTCTCTTTCCAATATTCTTTTGTAGGTAACTTCATTTTATAGTCTTGCTAGTATCGGTTAAACACTTATTACCTGTTCTATTTGAGGTGCAAATTCCTTTACAGTCATTTCAACACCACTCTTTAGGGTAAGCTGATTTACAGCACAATTCATACAAGTACCCTCTAAGCGCACTTTTACTATGCGACCATCTTCAATATCCACCAAAGATATATCCCCCCCGTCATTTTGCAAATAAGGGCGTATTTCAGCCAAAGCCTTTAATACTTGTTCTTTTAATTCTTCTGAATTCATTAATTCCTTTTATTATTAAAAATCATCGTCTAAATCCAACTTATCAGGATCATTTCTATTATCCCAAAAAGCAATGAAACGAATTTCTTTATGTTCTTCAATTAGTTTATAAAAAATAGAAAAATTATGTAATATTATTACTTCACGCAACTCTTCTGTTTCTCCCATTGTGCTATAAGCTCTTTAGCGCTCTTCATAACCCTATCGTGAGGTACAAAAGCACCTCTTTTTTCATCTTCTAAGCCCTCTTTGATAGCTTTTAAAGCTCCTTTTGTTATTTTTTGGGTTTCTACAATAAGTGTTTCCATTTGCAAATTATTTATGAACTACATCCAGCCGTAGTAGTGATTCTGATAGCCTCCGAAGGCGGCAAACTCTCATTGCGTTCCACAACAGCCCTCACCACGTTCTGTGCCAAAGCCTTAAAAGCGATTGCTTGCGGACTATCTTCTTGCAAAGCAATAGGTCTACCGTTATCACCCGCCTCGCGAATACCTTGTACAAGAGGTATTTCACCCAAGAAAGGAACGTTTAGGTCAGTAGCAAGATTTTTAGCACCTTCTTTGCCAAAGATGTAGTATTTATTGTTAGGTAACTCTTCCGGAGTAAAGTAAGCCATATTTTCAACAATACCCAGTACAGGCACGTTGATACTTTCTTGTTGAAACATCGCCACACCCCGTCTAGCATCAGCAAGAGCCACTTTTTGTGGCGTACTTACTATGACAGCACCCGTAATAGGCAGTGCTTGCATTAGGCTCAAGTGAATATCACCCGTTCCAGGAGGTAAGTCAATAAGCAGAAAGTCCAGTTCACCCCAATAAGCATCAAAAATCATTTGGTTCAAAGCCTTTGAAGCCATTGCACCACGCCATATTACCGCCTGATTAGCGTTCGTAAAAAAACCTATTGAAAGCATTTTTACACCGTAATTTTCAATAGGCTTCATAAACGATTGCCCCGCAATAGTAATCGATTCAGGGCGTTCGCCAGCAACATCAAACATTATAGGCATCGACGGACCATAAATATCCGCATCCAGTAAGCCCACTTTGAAACCCATTTTAGCCAAAGTCGTTGCCAAGTTAGCCGTTACCGTACTTTTGCCCACGCCCCCTTTGCCCGAAGCAATTGCGATACAATTTTGTATACCAGGGATAGCCTTACCTTTCACTTCAGGCACTTCAGGCACAACAACTTTCACGTTTACAACTACTTTTGCCTTTTCGTGTACTTCAGCGTGAATCGCCTTCATTATTTCCACTTCAGTGCGTTTTTTGGCTTGCATACTAGGGTTGCCGATAACCACATCCACTACCACTTCGTCGCCAAAGATTACAATATTTTGAACAGCACCACTATCAACCATATTTTTCCCATCACCAGGTACTGTAATTTTAGTAAGTGCTTGTAAAACATCTTTTTTCTGGATAGTCATTTTTTAATTATAAAATTATTATTAAATTTGATTTTGGGGCAAAGATACAAAATAATGTTTAATAATCAATGATTAATGATTAATTCTTTACAACGCCCCGCTGGTGTGAGCTTGCAGCTTGTACCCCCGCTGTCGCAAGCTTGTAGCTTGTGCCCAATTCAAAATTCTCTCCCCGTCCTACCTGTCCCATTTGTCCCACCCGTCCCACAATTCAAAATTCAAAATTCAAAATTCTTTTTAGTGTAAACCTATTTCAGGATATGACAGAATAACTTCCATTTATCTGCGTTTACAGTGTCGTTTTTTATAATATAATCCTGTGTTAAATTAAGAATATGCCATTCCTTGCCGCTCTCGGGGAGAAATGAATGATAAATTTGTTTATTATCTTTAAGAAGATAAAATGACATAGAAATATAGTCAGCATATATAATTTCATTTTCAGAGTAATTGTTTTTTATATTATTAATATCTATTGTCTTCAGAATAGAATCTATTTCTGAAAATAGATGCGCTGTATTTTTAGTCAATATACAATCTTTTAGAGCATCTTCTCTATTAAGAATATATTGATTATTGTTATTATATAAGGATTTTCTATCATCTTTTATATTATGTAAAAATATGGATTGATCGTTAAAATTTAAAATAATAGAGAAAGGCATAATCTTTCCATTAGCTACAAACATGTTAAATACAATAATCCTATTATCAATGTGTTTTTGAGGTACTTCTCCTTTACAAGAAATAAGAAAGAGAAGAATTATAAGAATATATTTTTGCATACTTAATTATTTAGGTCCTCCTATATTAAAGAATGATAGCCATTTATCTCTATTTATAGTGTCATTTTTCATATTGAAATCTCTCACTAAATAAAAAATATCCCATTCTTTTCCCGTAGGATTAAAACAGTAATACACCCGCTTATTACCTTCAAAATAATTAAATGACATATAAACATATTCATCAGGAGCAGGTTGAGACCTTTTACAAGAAAAAGGAACCCCATTTTGAAGGATAGAATCTATTTTTTCAAATAAGACATTTGTATCAGTGGTCATCTTATTATCAGCTATGAATCCTAACTCATAAATAGTATTATAATCAATTCTATCATTCTTCTGTTTAATAGCTTCTTTAGGTAAAGTCCCTTCTACTACTTCTACTTCCACAAATTGGTCAAAGTTAGCTTCATTTATTATATTATGAACAAATACAGATTTGTCCTTAAAATCTAATGTTATAGAATGTGAAGCTAAATTCTTCCCTATATATAAGTTAAAAACTATATATCTATCATCATTTTTTTGTTTCTTATATTCTTGACAAGATATAAGAATTAAGATTACTATATAAATACACATTCTCATAAAACTAATGTTTAAAACGATAAAATATTATTCCGTCATATAGATCCTTATAGGTATTCACAACTTTTTTAGTCCTCCCGCTGGCGCAAGCTTGTAGCTTGTGCCCAATTCAAAATTCTCTCCCCGTCCTACCTGTCTCATTTGTCCCATTTGTCCTACTTGTCCCACCCGTCCCACAATTCAAAATTCAGAATTCAAAATTCACAATTCAAAATGCGCTGCACCCTTTGGCAAACTTTCAGAGTTTGTCAAAGTTTTTAGTGTAAACCTATTTCAGGATATGACACCCAAAGTGATCCCATAAAGTTACTCCGTATTTATTTACAATGATAAATAAGTGTATCTATTTTGGTTAAGCCATATTCACTACCATCATTCCCATAAAAAATTAACTTTCCAACTAATTTTGTGGTATCTGTTTTGCATTTTGAAACTAAAAATACTGCTAATTCATCTTGTGGATAGTAGTCTAAATATTCTCTAAAATACCCACCGGGTCTTTCACTTTTTATAAAATCTTTCGTATTACCAGTATATCTATAAAACATTTTATAGCTTCCTCCCTCCTCCATTTTTTTATAACTTTCTATTAGGAAAAGACTTATTTCTTTTTTTAATAAAGAATCACTACTTGGAGGATTTTTTATTAAAAAAAGGCTTTTAATAGCTTTGGAATGTATAAATTCCATTTTTTTTTCTTCCTGACAGGAAAATAAAAACATTACCATAATAATTAAAATTATTTTTCTCATATTTTAAAATTTAGGGCTTCTCCACATTTTTTGTTGTTCCTCTTCAACCCATTCATCTATCCTATGTTGTTTTTCTATTTTTTGTTGCTCTTCTCTTTCTGATTTCCCCCGCTGGCGCAAGCTTGCAGCTCGTACCCAATTCAGAATTCAGAATTCACAATTCAGAATTCACAATTCAAAATGCGCTGCACCCTTTGGCAAACTTTCAGAGTTTGTCAAAGTTTTTAGTGTAAACCTATTTCAGGATATGACATTTATTTTTTCTTATTTCTTAATTGTTCAAATCTAAGTTCTTGAAAATTTTTGTAAAAAATGAAATCTTCAGGGAGCAGTTGGTATTTAATATTCCATACAATAGTATCTTTCTGCCTAAAAATATAGAAACGTTCATATTGACGATTATAGATATTTTTAAAATTTAAAAAAGGATATGCTTTAGCATTATTGAGATATGCTTTAGGTATTGATGAAAATAGACTATCTGCATTGAAAGGTATATCCACTATGATGGAATTTTTAAGCTGAACGCCCTCATTATAATTTTCTTTATAGATTAGATATCTATTTTTAGTAATTTCAACTATCTCTAATGCTACTTTACCAACATTTATAGGAATGTCAGGTTTCACATAAAAATATTCAATTTTCAGAATTTCATTTTCATTGTTTTCCCATATTTTTTCTATGGTTTTTTCATTATTTTTCACTATGTTTTTTTGTTCTTTGATAGAACAGAAAAAGAGCAATAATAATATTAATAACAAGTAAAATTTCATTTGCTTAGTAATTAAAAGTTAAACTACGATCTCTTCCCCCCGCTGGCGCGAGCTTACAGCTCGTACCCAATTCAGAATTCAGAATTCACAATTCAGAATTCACAATTCAAAATGCGCTGCACCCTTTGGCAAACTTTCAGAGTTTGTCAAAGTTTTTAGTGTAAACCTATTTCAGGATATGACAAATGTTGCAAAATAAATCATGAATAAAAGCCTTATATTATTTAATACCATACTCTTTTTGTTTTGCTCTAAATAGAGAATCTATGTCCTTGAACTTTAACCTTTTTGAATTTTCAACTAAATCATACTCTTTGGAAGAACGTAGCCAATAATTATAATACCAAACCTTAGAAACCGATTGAGTAAAACGAATCCGTGCAATTTCTGTATGATTTCTCAAATCTTGAATTGTATCCAAAGTTATATGCTTAGGTACTATTTTATAAGGTTCCCCTTCTTTAAAATTGCAAGTTAAATATTTATCTCCTTTATAAAATAAAAATACTTTTTCTTTTTCCTCCTTTTTCTTTAAACTATCTAAATATTGAGATTGAAAAATTAATTTTTCAATCTCTTTTTTTAATAGTAAAGTGTCATTAGGAACATTATTAACCACATAAACAATATCCTCTATTTGACAAAAAGTTGTAGGTTTATTGGGATTGAAATCACTACAAGAAGTAATCCCAAAAACTAAAAATATCATCAATACAAATTTTATCATATCTTAAATTTTAAGGTTTGTTCTTTTTCCATTATCGTAATAAAAGGTCTATAGCCTCGTAAATGTTGTAAGATAAACCACGAACAAAAGCCTTGTGCCATATTATTTGCTAAAAGCATCGCTAGGGTAATGATAAGGATAGCGACTTGCCGAGCAGGATAGTAGTAAAGCACTACTCAATATGTATAGTATTCTTTTTGTCATTTTACTTTTAATATTTTAATAATTATTCTTTCTTATAAGGAATGGCTAAGTTTTTATTAAAATAAATAACATGAGCTTCTTTTGGAGAAAGTTTAATATTATTTATTTTATATGATTTAATACCCCTATAATGAACTTTTGATAACATTGCCCTTTTATAAAAACTAATCATATCCATTTCTTGAATATTGTATTGCAAAGAGTCTGATATAATTAATTTATAACTCTTATCAGGACATAAAGATGTTTTTAAAAAGATTCTCATCGAACCATAATAGTCAGGGTCAGTTGTCTTATTGTATACCCTTATTTCATTTATACCTATTGTTTTTAGAAAGACATTAAGAGTGTCATATTCATACAAAATAAAATCCTCTTTGTCTATTTCATTTGTCCCCCAATGAGTTATTTCGATGATATTATAAGGACTACAGTTACTTGTTTTTATTGTTTTACAAGAGTATAATAAGGCAACCGCACTCAATAAATATACACATTTCATAGTTATTTCATTTTTATATAACCATAATAATTACCTTCAAACTGCTCTTTCGTTAAAAAAATAGTTTTAATATCTCCCCCCCGCTGGTGCGAGCTTGCAGCTCGTACC
>NZ_KB291284.1:0-35072 GCF_000318275.2 Capnocytophaga sp. oral taxon 332 str. F0381 | reverse complement strand
TCTTTACAAGTTGTTGCTCTCGTTTGCGATATTGCTCATAAGGTAAAGCTATAAACTCCTTACCCCCTACATTACCTGGAAATATCCTAAACTCATACCTCCCTCCAGGAGCATCAAAAGTAGTTGCCAATTCAATAGGAATAGGCTTAGGTTCAGGTGTAATAAAATAATTCACTTCATTAAGTTTTAACCTCTTCTCAGCATTGATAAACACAACGTGATTCTCTTCTTCTCCAACTATTTTTTCAGGATAATCATCTCTATCTACTAAATGAAATGTAAAGCGCCAAGGATATTTCACACTAATTTTATCCCAAATATCAGTGGGAATAGTATTATTATTTATTTCATTTAATGTCTGCTTAGGTAATTCTTCCTGAAAGAATTTTACATATTCCAACCTTGTATCTTCTCCTGCTACTGTCCCTTTCATTAGTTGCATTTCCCTATGAAAAGCATCATCATCCTTAACTATATATTCTTCTCCTTGGTAAATTCCTAATAAAAAGGTATTCACACCATACAAATACAACATTACTTTTCCACCTGGAATAGGTACTACCTTAAAGTCAATGCCTCCTCCATCTCTGTAAATATATTCCTCCTGTTCAAAAATAGCTTCAATATACTTATGGTCTAAATCAAACTCACCCTTAAAGAATTTATTCTCAGCATAAGAAAACCATTTAATTTCCATTTTATGAGGTAGTGGACGAAATTCATCCCCCACTATCATCATCCCTGCATCACCAAATAAACGACTTCTTAACAGTTGACCAGTAGGAATATTTCCTCCTCTTCCGATCGGATCAGTTAACTCTCCATAGATTATTTCCATTGGATAACCATCATCTGCAGCTGTTAATACCAGCCATTCATACTTTTTATTCATTATCGTTGTCTTTTTGTACAAAAATATTAGCCCTATAAATAGAAAAGCACACCCTATAATTATTAGATTTTGTTTCATTATTTATTATTGAAGCTGTTTAAACTTTTTCTTACAATAAAATAAAAATTCCCGAAAATTAGTAATTTTGTGTTTGAGAAAAAAAGGAGCACACAAAATTCAGGAACTTTGGGCAAAGATACAATAAATAAATGGATTATTTCCTTTTTAAGTGTAGAAAAAAGAAGGTTTAGCTTTAATAATGGAGCGCAACCAGATGTTTATTTTGATGAAGAATTGTACAAAATAATGTTTAATGAACAAGTTTTAGTCGATTAACCTTCGCTCAACCTTCGCTCAACCTTCGCTCAGTTTAATATGTGGTTTGCGACTAAAAACTAACAGCTAAATGTAATAATTATTTCCTATCTTTGCGCCCTATTTAGAAAAATACAATGACTTCATATCTTGATTTATTGCGCCATATTCTCGATAATGGCTATTCAAAAGACGACCGTACTGGTACGGGTACAACAAGTGTTTTTGGTTACCAAATGCGTTTCAACCTCAATGAAGGTTTCCCGCTGCTTACTACCAAAAAAATTCACCTCAAATCGGTGATTTACGAATTGTTGTGGTTCCTGAAAGGCGATACAAATATCAAATACCTTACCGACCACGGGGTGCGTATCTGGAACGAGTGGGCTGATGATAAGGGCGATTTAGGACCCATATACGGTGCGCAATGGCGCAATTGGAATGGCGAGGCTATCGACCAAATAAAACAGGTGCTCGACACCCTGCAACACAACCCCGAAAGCAGGCGCATTATTGTATCGGCTTGGAACCCTTCGGTATTGCCCGATAATGGCAAATCGTTTGCTGAAAATGTAGCTAATGGCAAAGCTGCCTTACCTCCTTGCCACGCGCTATTTCAGTTTTATGTAGCCGATGGCAAACTGTCGTGTCAGCTATACCAGCGCAGTGCCGATGTGTTTTTGGGGGTGCCTTTCAACATCGCCTCTTATGCACTCCTTACGATGATGATTGCCCAAGTGTGCCATTTGCAATTAGGTGATTTCGTGCATACTTTTGGCGATGTGCATATTTACAACAACCACCGCGAGCAAGTAGCCTTACAGCTAAGTCGTACCCCACGCCCCTTGCCTACAATGCACCTAAACCCTAAAATTACTGATCTTTTTGCCTTTGATTATGACGATTTTCGCTTAGAAGGTTACGACCCTTACCCTGCTATTAAGGCTGAGGTATCGGTGTAATGAAGTGACAATGTAGTAATAAACGTTAAATTTTTGTTAAATAACAATGAAAGGTTGGCTATGTGGCTTTTTTTTCTTTCATTTGTGGCATTATTCTAACAAATTACTACAGCAATGAAAAAGATTTGCACTTTTATTCTCAGTTTGGTAGTGTTACCAAGCCTTTTTGCGCAATTTACTACTGAATCTTTCTCTTCGGGAAAGATGGAACGCAAACAAAAAATAGGTATTTACAAGCCGAGCAATTATTCCGACAAACAGAGCTACCCGCTAATAGTGGTGCTGAATGCCGAAACACTTATGGAGCCTATCATCTCGATGGTGCGTTACTACGAACAATTCAAGGAGATGCCTAAATGTATAGTGGTAGGGGTATTTGATGCGAAATTAGACGATGTGGCGATTATTGATGAGGTAGCGCGCCCGATGAACGAATCGGCGAGGTTTTTTGAATTTGTATCTAATGAATTGGTGCCTTACATACAGGGGAAATTTCCGATAGCGGGGCTTAAAGGAATTGTGGCTTCTGAAGAGGCTGCCTTTCTTATCAACTATTATCTGCTTGCCGAAAAGCCTGTATTCAATATGTACGTAAGCTTAAACCCTACAACTATCCCTCGTATGGGTGAACAGTTTGCCGAAGTATTAGCCAATGGCTTTGATAGGCGTATTTTTTACTATATGGCAACCCCAGGTGTAGAAAACCAACTGAATTACGACACGGCTACGCGTTTTGAAAAAGCGATGCGCTCTACAGCGGCTCACGAATCGGTAGAGTATCATTTTTCGGATATGAAAGATATGACTGTAAACGCTTCTAAATTAGTAGCTTTGGCAGAGGCACTCGACCTTTGTTTTGATGTGTATAAACCTATTGGAGGCAAGGAATACAAGACCAAAATGGAAACGCTGAGCACAGGAATATTTGAATACTTAGAGAAAAAATACAATACCATTGAAGAGTATTTCGGCATTAAGAAAAAACCTTCTCTTAACGATATTTTGGCAGACTATACGGCTATAAAAAGTGCTGCTGACTGGGAGTCGCTAAAGAAATTATCTAAATACGTGGAGGAAAATGGCTATGACAAAACGGCTATGCCTCAGTTTTTTATGGCGGAATACTACGAAAAAACAAGTGACTTTAAAAAGGCTTTAAAAGCTTATCAGAAATCATATACACAGCCTGATGTCGATTTTATCAACGGTGATTTGATTACCGAGCGTATCAACCGTATGAAATCGGCAGGAGGTGGAAAAAAATAACCTATGAACGTAATAAAAACTAAAATTGAAGGGGTGGTAATTATAGAACCCCGTGTGTTTCGCGATGACCGCGGATACTTTTTTGAATCGTTTTCACAACAGCGATTCAACGAGCTGGTAGCTCCTGTTACTTTTGTACAAGACAATGAGTCACGCTCTACCTATGGGGTATTGCGTGGCTTACACTTTCAGAAACCGCCCTATGCACAATCTAAATTGGTGCGCGTAGTAAAAGGCGTAGTATTGGATGTGGCAGTAGATTTGCGCAAAGATTCGCCTACCTTTGGGCAATACGAACAGGTATTGCTAAGCGAGGATAACAAGCGTCAGTTTTTTATTCCGCAAGGCTTGGCGCACGGCTTTGTGGTGCTGAGCCCAGAGGCTGTATTTCAGTATAAATGTGATAATTACTACGCACCGCAAGCTGAAGGGAGCGTGCGCTGGGACGACCCGCAGATAAACATCAATTGGCAATTGCCTTTGGGGGATATTCTCCTCTCTGAAAAAGATAAAAAAGCACCACTACTTGCAGAACTAACATTTTGATATGAAAAGAATACTGTTTATACTTTTTGCTTTTAGCTGTTTTTACAGCGAGGCACAATTGCTATCGTCTGTAATTACCGAACTAACCTCTAATAAAGAAACAAAGGATTTGGGCAAAGAAATGCTATGTACTATTTTTGTGATGGAAAAAGGTAAGGTAGAACTGCCTCGCCAAGCTTTGATAGTGCCACTACAAGAAAAAGAACGCAAAAAGATAGGAACAGACAAGATTCTTATTGCATTGTTAATGGACGATTTTCGCTTGCCAGGAAATACCCCTATTGAGTTTGAACTTACCGCTATTCCCAATGCAAAGCATTGTTATTACAGCAAAAAAGCTACTTTCAGCTTAGATGGCAAGAAAATTACAGTTGTTGCTGATAAAGAAAGCGGACTGAGGGAGGCTATTGCGCAAAAAAAGACCATTAATGAAAGTGAAATAGAAGTAAAAAGTAGTTACAAGTATGATTTTCGCGATATTGATTACTGGATAGACTGTTTGGATAGCAAAGAAACTATAACAGTAGCCGATGAAGACGATGAAACACGTACCGAAGATAAGCTACTGGGGTGGATAGCTCATAACAATATGGATAGGGTACAGAAATTTGCCGAAGGCTTGTTGCCACTGCCAAAATTCCCGCTGAAAAAAGACTGGAAAGAATGGTGGCAACGGCTGCAAAACCTTACAATTGCACCTCTTGAACAGCATTATACCGTGTTGCCTGACATCAGGTGCGACCTAATTACAGCAGATGCCGCCCAGCAAAAGATTTACGTTATTAACTACAAGCCCAATAAAAAAAATAAAACACCTCATATACTTCAGCTTTCACCCAGCACTAACGAGGTGAAAAAGGGGTATATCTTCAATGATGAACAATCCTATTCCAATTGGTTTCCGGCTTTTTATGCCGAAAAAGATACTTTATACGCCGTTTCGGAAGACTTTTTATGGTCTAAATACGTGCCTGTAGCCAATGATACGACTTATTATTACAAAGAAGTAGCCCAAAAAGATGTATACCCTTACCAAAAACCTTCTGATAAGAAACGAGATCCCTCTAAAACTAACAAAAACTATGTAGAATACAGCTATGCTACCCCTAATTATCTGTATGTACTATACAAAGACTACAACTCTAAGAACAGAGATATGTATGTACTTACCCTCAGTACCAAAACAGGTAATATTTTGGGTATCGTGCCTTTAAGCAAGCTATTGGGCAATCCTAAAGAGACAAACAGACACTACTTAAATTACCCCGAAATGCAAACTACCGATGACTTTATATGGTGCACAGAAATAGACAAAAAAGTATATCACCTACGGATACACGGTACCGAGCTGGTAGAACAAGTTGTTTTAGGAGAAAAGTTTCAATGGGGACCTCAGTACCTCAGCTGGGACAAGCAGCAGTTTTACACCGATAAAAACGATGATGTCTTAGAGTTTTACACTATAGAAAGTCCGTCACGCACTATTAAAACAAAGACCCCCGGTTGGAAGGGTACAGCAATGGCAGTGGTAGATACGGAAGGAATAGATTATTTTTACGCAACAGGAAATGGGTGCTTCGATGTTATAAAAAAACAACGCCTTAGCAAGAGCAATTTTCAACCCATAGGCAAGCCCGAAGAAATCTTTTATCATTTGCCTACGCCTTTTGAAAGAAGTGGGTATATCAGTGACTTAAGAGTGCTGAAAGTAGGGACGCAATACCATTTATTCTTCGAGATAAACAATCAAATGTATTGGGTAGCTTATCCCTAAAGTGTTAAAATAAAAATAAATATTCTCTTATTCAGAATTATTTTATATATTTGCGGCAAAATTAATCATTAGCCATAAGTGTTAATCATTACATAAGTATGAAAAAGAGAATATTAATGTTGTTAGCCCTTGCTATAGTAGCTTTTGGGGGCTATATGGTATGGCGCAACTACATAGCTACAACGCGCATTGCCTTAGTAAATTTTGTGAGCTATCAGGCTTCAAACATTGCCTTATCTAACGAAGATAAGTTTATCAAATTTGAAGAAGTGCCTTTAGACCAATTAGACCAGCTTAAGAAATACGATTTTGTGCTGGTGTGGGCTATGGGCTTGAAAATTAGTGATGAGCAGCGCAACCAGCTGATAGAGGCTGCCAACCGCGTTCCTTTTCACAGCTTTGCCGTTACTAACCCCGATAACGACATTAGTAGCCTTAGCGAAACCGAGCTGAAAAAAGTAACTTCTTACTTAGAAAGTGCCAACAAAACCAATTACCAAAACTTGGCGCGCTATGTGCGTAAATACATAGACCGCAAATGGTTTGCTACCGAACCCTCAGCCCCTATTGAGCGCAAAGAAAACGTATACTTCCACTTAGACGATGAACGCTCATTTGACAATCTTCCCGATTTTGAAACGTATTTAAAGCAAAATAATTTTTATAAAGAAGGCGCTCCACGCATTGCAATGGTAGCGGGCTTGCACGAGCCTTTTGGTGGTAACAAAGAACACCTGAATGGCGTTATCAAAGCCTTGCAAGATGAGGGTATGAACGTGTATCCTTTTACATCACAGAGCAAGCGTATCGACTTTTTAGAAGCTATCAAGCCTGATGCCGTTGTTTATTTCCCTCACGGGCAAATGATGATGGGCAATCCCGAAAGCTACATCAATTGGGCTAAACAGCACAATGTGCCGCTATTCACAGGCTTATCGGTATTATCAATGAAAGAAGACTGGGAAAAAGACCCAATGGGAATGGCAGGGGGCTTTATGGGGCAAACTATCGTAATGCCCGAATTAGACGGCGCCCTCTACCCCTACGTGGTAATAGCTGAAGAAAAGAACAAAGACGGCTACTACTTTTTGAATGCCATAGAAAACCGCGCCAAAAAGTTTGCTAAAATCATTCACAACTTCACCCAGCTAAAACACAAAGCCAATGGCGACAAAAAGCTGGCTATTGTGTATTTTAAAGGAATAGGGCTGAACCCTGCCGCAGCACAGGGCTTAGAGGTAGAAGAATCAATTTACAACTTCTTGCAACAACTACAAGCTCAAGGCTATAACGTAGGGCAACTACCTTCCCTTGCAAACTTTAAGCAGCTTCTGCTCACGCACGCCAATACCTACCGCGCCAACGCCAAAGGCGACATAGAACAGTTTTTCGCACAAGGCAAACCTGCCTTGGTGGAAGCTAAACAGCTAAACAGCTGGATGCAACAAACACTCCCCCCTACCCTTTACCAGCAAGTGATAGCCCACAATGGAGCTGTTCCTGGTACTTATCTGAGTACTACCCAAAACGGCAAAGACTATTTAGCCGTATCGCAACTTACATTGGGCAATATCACTATCCTACCGCAACCACCAGCTGCTGTAAGTACCGAAGACGACTTCAAAGTGCAACACGGGGTGCAAGAGATACCTCCTTATGCTTATTTTGGTGCTTATATGTGGGTACAAAACGGGCTAAAAGCCGATGCGCTTATCCACTTTGGCACACACGGATCGTTGGAATTTACGCCTCATAAGCAAGTTGCCCTCTCCGATTATGACTGGCCAGACATTTGTGTGGGTACCGTGCCTCACTTCTACTATTACACCATTGGCAATATAGGTGAGGCAATGATGGCAAAACGCCGCTCTTACGGTGGTATCGTTTCATACCTTACCCCTGCTTTCACCGAGAGCGATATGCGCAACACTTTCAACGAGCTTGAAAAAACCTTCCTTTCATACGAAAAATCTAAAAATCCTACCGATAAACAAGCCATAGGGCTACACATTAAAAAGTTAGCCGTAAGTATGGGCTTGCACCGCGATTTGCGCTTGGATAGTATTCTTACCAAGCCTTATACCGATGACGAAATTACTAAACTTGAAAACTTTGCCGAAGAAATTGCTACAGAAAAAATCAATGGTGAATTTTATATAACAGGCGTACCTTATAGTCCTGATAAAATTAACTCTACCGTTCTAGCAATGAGTGCCGACCCTATTGCTTACAGCCTTGCCACTCTTGATAAGCACAAAGGCAAAGTAACTGAAAAAGACCTAAAGCGCAAGGCTTTCTTTACGGCTCATTACCTAAACCCTGCCAAAGCCTTAGTACAGCAAATTTTGGCAGGCAAAGAGGTTACTACAGCTTTTATATGTGATTATGCTCACATCACCCCCGAGGAACTTCAAAAAGCCAAAGAAACAATAGAGACCGAAGAAGGTGGCAAAATGCCATACTTCTTGCGCCAACAGCTACAACGCGAAGCCAACAAAGGCAAAACGGCTACCGCTACGGCTGCTGCAACCCAAACGGCTACTATGGCTGCTACAGCTACCCACACGGGCAAGAAACCCGATGCCGTAGGTCGCCCTACCAAAATAAAAGCTCCTGCTAAAAAAGAAGACCGCAAACCGCTTACCCCTGAAGAGCTGGCTGCTATCAATGCTAAAAAAGCTAAAATAGACCACGCAAGGGCGCTAGTGGATATAGAAAAAACCATTACCAACGTAGTACGTTACCAAAAAGGACTACAAGAAAGTCCGCAACGTGAACTACAAGCCTTTATCAATGCCCTCAACGGGGGCTATACACCACCTTCATCAGGAGGCGATGCTGTAGCTAACCCCAACGGCGTACCTACAGGGCATAACCTTTATGGGGTAAATGCCGAAAGTACTCCTTCTAAACTAGCGTGGGACAGAGGTGTAGCCCTTGCCGATAACGTTATCAACGAATACAAAAACAAACACGGCGAATATCCTAAAAAGATAGCTTATACATTTTGGAGTTCTGAATTTATAGAAACCGAAGGGGTATCCATAGCACAGGCTCTTTATATGCTGGGAGTAGAACCCGTTTGGGATACCTTTGGGCGCGTGGGCGATGTGCGCGTGATTCCTTCTGAAGAACTCGGCAGACCACGTATAGATGTGGTTATACAAACCTCTGGTCAGTTTCGCGATTTGGCAGCCTCTCGTCTTTTCTTGCTGAACAAAGCTATAGAAATGGTATCAGCCTTGCCTGAAGAGAAGTACGCCAACGAGGTGAGCGCGGGCTCTGTAGATATAGAAAAAGAGTTGGTACAAGCAGGTGTGCCTCCTAAAGAAGCACGCGAAATGGCTACTCGCCGTATTTTTGGTGGCTTACAAGGGCGTTACGATACAGGCATCAAAGAGCTCATCAACGCAGGTGATAAGTGGGAAACACAACAAGATATTGCACAGGTGTATTTGCACAATATGGGGGCTTTTTACGGAAGCCAAGAGGAGTGGAGCAAATTTCAAGAAGGTATGTTCCGCGCTGCTATCAAGAATGCTGATGTGCTTATACAGCCTCGCCAAAACAACACTTGGGGTGCCCTGAGCCTCGACCACGTATACGAGTTTATGGGCGGTATGAACGCTGCAATTAAAGAAGTTACCGGTAAAGACCCCGATGCTTATCTTGCTGACTATCGCAACCATAAAAATATGCACGTGCAAGAGCTGAAAGAAGCTGTAGGGGTAGAGGCTCGCAGTACTATCCTCAACCCTAAATACATCAAAGAAATGATGAAAGGGAAAGCCTCCAGCGCAGGACAAATAGCCGAAATAGTAACCAATATGCACGGCTGGGAAGCTACACGTCCTGAACTGATAGACGATGCGCTTTGGAACGAAGTATACAACACTTATATAGAAGACAAACAGCAATTGGGCATTACCGACTTTATCAAGAAAGAAAACGTGGCAGCCTTACAAGAAGTTTCGGCTGTAATGCTTGAAGCTACCCGCAAAGGAATGTGGAAAGCCTCTGCAGCACAAATAGCTCATTTAGCCGATTTGCACACTACCCTCACCCAACAATACGGAGTGAGCTCATCACAATTTTCATCGGAAAACAAGAAGTTGCAAGCCTATATAGCCCAAAAAGCTACTGCCGAGAATGCAAAAGCCTACCAACAACAGTTGGCTAAATCTCAGCAAGGCAAGCAAGAAGCGGTAGACGGCAAAAATAGCAAACTTCTCAAGAAAGAAGAAGTAAATCCTGCTGGTGAACAGAAAAAAGTATCATTTAGTGCTCTTTGGATAGGTATAGGCGTAGTTGTAGCCTTTGTAGCCCTCGTAATCTTTGTAAGAAAACGAAGAAAACGAAGCTAAATATAGCATACGATTTTTTCAAAAATATTTACTTACACACTTTGGCAAAGGTGGTGGCACAAGAGGCTACTAACCTTTGCCAAAGTTTTTTCTTAAGCGTACTCATTAATCACTAAACATCAATCATTAAACATTATTTTCGTATCTTTGCAGCCTGTTTCAAGATTTCTATAAAAATGCGAACAAGAAGTATCAAAAAGAACACAATAAATGTAGTAACTCTCGGCTGCTCTAAAAACGTATACGACAGCGAAGTGCTGATGGGACAACTAAAAGCAGGTGGCAAAAACGTAGTACACGAAAAAGACGGTAACATAGTGGTTATCAATACCTGCGGATTTATCAATAACGCCAAAGAAGAAAGTATCAATACTATTTTAGATTACGTACAACAGAAAGAAGCTGGCTTAGTGGATAAAGTATTTGTAATGGGCTGCCTTTCAGAACGCTATAAACCTGATTTAGAAAAAGAAATACCCGATGTAGACCAATATTTTGGTACTAGTGAACTTCCTGCCTTGCTAAAAGTGTTGGGCGCTGACTATAAACACGAACTTATAGGCGAACGCCTCACTACTACCCCTAAAAACTACGCCTACCTGAAAGTGTCGGAAGGCTGCGACCGTCCGTGTAGTTTTTGTGCTATCCCACTGATGCGCGGGACACATATCTCTACCCCCATAGAAGCACTTGTTACTGAAGCTGAAAAACTCGCTGCTAAAGGTGTAAAAGAGCTGATACTCATAGCGCAAGATATTACTTACTACGGACTTGACCTCTACAAAAAACGCGCCCTTGCCGACTTACTTCGTGCTCTTGTAAAGGTAGAAGGCATCGAATGGATACGCATTCATTACGCCTTCCCTACAGGATTCCCTATGGATGTGATTGAGGTAATGAAAAACGAACCTAAAATCTGCAATTATTTAGATATACCCCTACAACATATCTCCGACCCTATCTTGGAGAGTATGAAACGTGGTACTACACAGGCTAAAACTACTAAATTACTACACAAGCTCCGCGAAGCAATGCCCCAAATGGCAATACGCACTACCCTAATAGTTGGCTACCCAGGGGAAACCCAAGCCGATTTTGATGCGCTGAAAGACTTCGTAAAAGAAATGCGCTTTGAGCGTTTGGGTTGCTTTACCTACAGTCACGAGGAGAATACTACCGCCTACCAGTTGGAAGACGATGTACCCGAAGAGGTAAAGCTGGCTCGTGCTAATGAAATAATGGAGATACAATCGCAAATATCGTGGGAACTCAACCAAGAGAAAGTAGGCAAAACATTCCGTTGCCTGATAGACCGCAAAGAGGGCAACCACTTTGTTGGTCGTACCGAATACGACTCACCCGATGTAGATAATGAAGTACTCATTGATGCTAAGAAGCACTATGTGAAAATCGGTGATTTTGTAGATGTAAAGATTATAGATGCCACCGATTACGACCTCTATGGTGAGCCTCAACAAGTTTAATTGTAAGGAAGTGCTATTTTAGATATTGAGGCTCAAAATAAGCTGTATTTTCAAAAGATTGTAGTTTGTACTTTTCTGTAGCAAAAGGAATCATATCTTTAGCTTGTGGAAAAACGCCACTGATAAACTCTGCGTTGGGGTGTTTGCAAATAGCAGCAAACTTATCACTGCCATCGCCTAAGAAAACAACCTTCCCTTGTGCGAGGTATTCACTATAACTTTGCTCATTTAGGATAACAGACTGCGTAGGAGCTATAAAAGTATATTTCTCATTTAGTACAGCACTATATACCTCCATACGGCGAGCATCAATCATTGGGATAATTATAGGATTGTGAGGAGCTTGAGCAGCAATAATTTGTAGTGTAGGTATGGCTATCAGTGGGATGTTTAAGGCAAAACACAAACCTTTGGCTGTAGCTATCCCTATACGTAAGCCCGTATAAGAACCTGCTCCTGCACTTACTGCAATAGCTTTGAGCTCACTGAAGGTTATTCCTGCTTGCTGCATTACTGTTGTTATAAATAAATGTAAGTGTTCAGAATGTGTAAATCGCCCTGCATTTTCAGTTTGTTCTGCTAATAATATTCCTTCATTGGATAAAGCTACCGAACAATTAACTCCCGAAGTTTCTATATGTAATATCATCTATCTGTTGCGTTTTACTTCTTGCCTGCCACTACCAGCACCATTTCTCCTTTAATAATCTTATCAGTATAAGCCAATTGCAAATCTCCTAAAGTTCCCCTTAAAGTTTCTTCGTGTAACTTAGTAAGCTCACGTGAGAGACTCGCTTTGCGGTCAGCACCAAAGGTAGTAATAAAATCTGCTAAGGTTTTTAGGAGTTTGTGAGGTGAAACATAAAAAATCATTGTACGTTGCTCTTCGGCTAATTGCTGCAGTCGTGTTTGTCGTCCTTTTTTATCAGGCAAAAAGCCCTCAAAGGTAAAACGCTCGGCTGGCAAGCCACTATTCACTAAGGCAGGTACAAAAGCTGTAGCCCCTGGCAGGCATTCTACGGCTACCTCTTCGGCAATACAAGCTCTTGCAAGAAGAAAACCGGGGTCGGAAATGGCTGGCGTACCTGCATCAGTAATTAGGGCAACTGTAGTACCTCCTTTGATGCGCTGCACCCAGCTATCTACCACCTTGTGTTCATTAAAAAGGTGGTAGCTTTGCATAGGGGTGTTTATATTGTAATGCTTCAGTAGCTTACTGCTAGTGCGTGTATCTTCAGCCAATATGACAGCTACTTCGCCCAGCAAACGCAAGGCTCTGAGGCTAATATCTTCTAAATTCCCGATGGGTGTAGGGATCAAATACAATTTGCTCATTATTCAAAGCGGCGTAATATGAGGCTTAAGAAGCGCTCCTCATATTCTTCTTTGCCTTTCCAATGATTGTAAGTAGGTTTTACCTGCTGCTGTATGTACACGGCTGCCTCCTCAAGTGTGTGCAATTCTTCAAGGTGTTTTAATACCTTATTGTATTCACTTTCACTACCGAAGAACAATTTTTGTACAAAGGCAAGTTTGTCGTTGAGACCTATTTGTATTGCCTTGCTAAAACGGTCGTTTAGCGACTGTGTAGGTTTGGGCTCTTCAGGGTTTTTCCTTTCAAAGGAAGCTGTTTTTGCCTTTTGAGACAAAAATTCTTCTAATGAAGGAGTTTGTCGTGCGGCAGGCTGTGGCTGCGCTATGTTTTGTGACGAAGGTTGATCTATGTTCATTGCCCAGCTCGTTTTTACATTATCCTGATTGGCTGTTGCTGCAAAAGGATTTTCTAACGGCTGAGGTTGTGCTGCTGGTGCAGCTGTTGGCTGCCCAAAAGGAGTATTGGGTGTAGCATTATTTATTCCAAATGGGTTATGCTGCATTTGTTCGTGCAAATGCTGTTGCGCTGTTTGTTGCTGCATTTGCTGTACTTGCTGCGCTGCTTGTTGTTGTTTTTGTTGCGCTGCTTGTTCTTGAACGTGTTGCTGTATAAACTGTTCTGCCATTGCCTCAAACGGATTGTGATTATGAGGCTTTTCAGCTTCAGGTTCTTTGGCTACAGAAGCTGGTGGGGGTGCTGTGGGGGTGCTGGCAGGAGTTGCTGGTTTAGCTGCTGCCGCAAAAAATGGTTGTGCTTCTGGTTCAGTAGGGAAATCTTTAGGCTCGTGTGCCACACCTTCTTCCTCTTCTTCTTGAGGGAAAGGCTTATATTTCATTGCTTCGGGGATGAATGCTTGTGTAGCTTCAAAAACGTGCTGTAATACTTTTTCTATGCGTGCTTCTTGTTCTTCTTCAGTTTCATCGCGAGGGTCTTGTTTAGCGTGTATTGAATAAAGAGGTTCTCTATAAGGAGCAGGTTCTGTGTGTTGTTGAGGTTGTGGTGCCACTGCCGGAGCTGTAAATGCTGGCGGTGGCGTTGGTTGTGCCGCTGCTGGAGCTGGTGCAGGTGCAGATGCAGGTTCTGTATGTTGTTGAGGCTGTGATGGCACTGCTGGAGCTGTAAATGCTGGCGGTGGCGTTGGTTGTGTCACTGCTGGAGCTGGTGCTGGCGCAGGTGTGGGTTCTGTATGTTGCTGAGGTTGTGGTGGCGCTGCCGGAGCTGGAGCTGGCGCAGGTGTAGGTTCTGTATGTTGTTGAGGCTGTGGTGGCGCTGCTGGAGCAGTAAAAGCTGGCGGTGGCGTTGGTTGTGCCGCTGCTGGTGTTGGTGCAGGCGCAGATGCAGGTTCTGTATGTTGTTGAGGTTGTGGTGGCGCTGTTGGAGCGGTAAATGCTGGCGGTGGCGTTGGTTGTGCCGCCGCTGGAGCTGGTGCAGATTGTTTTGTTATAGGAGCAGGTTCCATAGCTACAAACGCCAGTGGTGCTGCCTCCTCTTTTTGGAACTGAATATTTAGCGGCTCAATTTCTGTAACATCTGTATCTATATTAAAAATATCTTCTTCCTCATGTTCTTCTATAAATGAAGCAACCTTACGCATCGTATAAAGCATACGTTCTTCGGAAGCCTTTAGTGTTTGATAATACTTCTCAACAAACCCCAATATAGTGATTTTGTCGGTCAAACGTAGGGCTTGCTGACGCATCTTTGAGATATTTAATTGCCCTTGGTGAGCTATGATTTCCTTAGCAAAATTTACTAATTCTTGTTCTAATGCCTCTTTCATTTCGTTAGTGGGTTTTGATGTGGCAAAGGTACAAAATAAATACCAATTATCCACTAAAAATTAACAATTATACCCCAATAATTAACATTTAGTCTTTAGTAATTTGTTTTTAGTTGTGAGCGGATAGCACAATTTGAAGAAGTAGCACAAAATATAATATAAAAAAACTTTGGCAAAATTCAAGACTTTGCCAAAGTTTATACAGCAATTTAACTACTAATTAACTATTTTACAGAAGCTTCGTAAATGCCTTGAATGCTTTTTGCTAAAGTAGCATCAAAATCGGCATCGGTTTGTTTGGCTGATAAGCCTTCGCTAAGGGCACGTGAGAAGCTGGCTATTACCCCCTTGTTTTGCGCCAAAAGTTCATTGGCTTTTTCACGGCTATAACCTCCCGAAAGGGCTACTACTCGCACTACACGAGGGTGTTTGGTAAATTCTTTATATAGGTTGTTGATAGTAGGCAGGGTAACCTTTAGCATCACGTTGTGAGTTTCTGGCAAGCGGTCTAAGTGCTTTCTAAGTTCGTCAGCCAAAATAGCTTCTGCACGTGATTTATCGGGGATGTTGATATCTACTTCGGGTTCAATGATAGGCACTAATCCTGCTTCAATAATTTGATGAGCTACCTCAAATTGTTGAGCTACCACACGTTCTATTCCCTCTGGACTTGCTTTTTTGATTACTGAACGCATTTTGGTACCAAAAATATGACGCACATTGGCACGGCGTAACAAATCGGCAAGATTAGAGATAGGTTTCATCAGTTGTACTCCGTCTAAGTCAAGTTCTTCAAGACCTTTATCTACTTTTAGGAAGGGTACAATGTGTTTTTCTTCCCACAGATAGTCGGCAGTAAATTTATTATCAATTTTTCTATCCATAGTTTGTTCAAAAAGGATAGCGCCGATTATTTTTTCGCTGTTAAAAGCGGCACTTTTGATGATACGGGTACGCATTTGGTGAATAAGGTCGAACATTTCTTCTTCGCCGTTGTACTCATCTTCATTTACTCCGTAAAGTTTTAGGGCTTTGGGAGTGCTACCGCCACTTTGGTCGAGTGCTGCAACAAATCCTTTGCTACTGCGCATCTGTTCTAATTGTTCTTTTTTCATAGTTTATTATTATTTTTCCTACAAAGGAGTAATTGTTAAAAAATCGCTACAAAGATATTAAATATTATTGAAATAACAAAAAAATATTTGTTATTCTTCGCTCAGTCTCTCTCATTAACCACTATCAATATTTCATCATCGGTGAGTATAGGTTCGTTGCGAAAACGCAGTAGTATTTGGGCTACAGTGATAGTATCTTTTTCGCAGTAGGTAGCGATGCGATCTATATCATTTTGCTGATAATACACCTCTCGCACTTGGCTGCCATCGATGTCGTCTTTTGGTGAAGGTATTGCCAATATATGTGCTAAGAGTTTCAGGGAGGTGTAATGTTTATAATCACCAAATTTCCATAGTTCCAGCGTGTCTAAATGGGGTATTTCCCAAGGTTTTTTGCCGTATAGTTGCAATTTTTGTGGTATGGCTATACGGTTGATTATCATACGTCTGGCTATGTAAGGAAAATCAAATTCTTTGCCGTTATGGGCACAGAGCAGGTGTTGTGGTTGCGAAAAGTAACTATCCAACATTACTGCAAAGTTTTTCAGTATTTTTTTTTCTTCTCCTACGAATGAAGTAACTCTAAAAGTGCGTTGTTGGTACTTAAACACAAAATATCCTACTGATATACATACTATTTTACCAAATTCTGCCCAAATACCTGCTCTGTGGTAATATTCTTCGGCTGAAATCTCTTCTTTTCGTACATATTTAGTTTTTTCTTCCCACAATTCTTGCTCACTTGCTGATAACTGTTGATAATTTTCATTCTGCGGGACGGTTTCTATATCTAAAAAGAGTATATTTTGTAAGTTTATTTTGTGTAGCATTACTTTTGGGTTATTCTTCGATTTTTCGGGTGTATTGTGTGGGTGTGATACCTTCTAAATTTTTAAATGCTCTTATGAAGCTTGAATAATCGGTGTAGCCTGATAGTTCAGCGACTTCTTTTAAGGGCATATCGGGGTTTTTATCTAATAGTTGTTTTGCTTTATGTATTTTTACGCGTGTAATATAGGCTTGTGGGCTGTGACCTGTGAGTGCGTTTATTTTGCGATAGAATTGCCTTGTGCTCATACACATTTTTTCTGCCATCACGGGGACATCTATTTCTACATCTTTATCGAGCATCAGGTAGATATAATCTACCATTTTGGCAAGGAATTGCTGGTCGGCGCGTTGTTGTTCTTGTGATACGATGTTGGTTGCTGAGGTATCGCTTTGGTTTTCATCAGTTGCTTTATGGGCAGTTTCTGCGGTGCTCTCGATAGCCCATTGCAAGTATTTTTGTCGGAGATTTTGGCGTTGTTCTAATAGTTTTTCTACCAGCATTTGTAGTTCTTGGCTGTTGAAGGGTTTGGCTAAATAGGCATCAGCTCCGGCTTTGAAGCCTTCTACGCGTTCTTCTTCGGTAACTTTTGCTGTGATAACAATAATAGGGATATGGCTTATAATCTCATTTTTTCGTACTTTTTTACAGACTTCTAATCCGTTCATTTCGGGCATCATCAGGTCGGTAATGATAAGGTCGGGGACGAGTTCTTTGGCTTTTTCAAGTCCTTTTACACCGTTGATAGCGTAGTAAATAGCGTAGTTGTTACCCAACTGGCTTGCTATATAGGCAGCTACATCGGTATTATCTTCGATGATGAGAATGCGTTGTATGTTGTCATTGTTGGTTGGGCTGTCTTTTAGTTCTGTTTTTTCTTGTGGTAATATGGGCGTATTCTCGCTTATATCGTTTAGTTGAGCGAGTGATGCTTTGGCTTCTTTGGTGGGGAAAGTAATAAGAAAGGATGTTCCTTTGCCTTCGGTACTTTTGACGGTGATTGTTCCTTCAATGGCATCTACAATTTGTTTTACAAGTGAAAGTCCTACGCCTGAACCTATGGTATTACTATTGTTGCCTGCTTGGTAAAATATTTCGAATAGGTGTGGGAGGTGAGATTGACTGATACCTGCACCTGTATCGGTTACTTCAAGCTGTATGTTATTGTTTTGCTGCTTAATAGTTACTGTTACGCTACCGTATTGGGGTGTGAATTTGAATGCGTTGGACAGCAAGTTGTTCATTATTTTATTGATATAATCGGGCACAAAGGCTGTAAAGATGTGGTTGTGGGAGACGAATTGGAGGTGAATTTGTTTGCTTTGGGCATAATCGCGGTAGCTTTCCACAATCATAGCGATATAGGCAGAGATGTCGCCTTTTCGCCAGTCGGGGTCGCCTACGGCTGATTTAATTTTTGAAATATCTAATAGTTGATTTACGAACTGCAAAAGGTTTTTGCCTTGTTTTTCTATGTTGTTGGCTTTTTCTTTTGTAGTTTGATCGGTTTCGGGGTTGTTGGCGATGTCGTGGCTTAGTCCTAATATGACGGTGAGTGGCGTTCGGAATTCGTGGGTAATATTAGTGAAAAAGTTTTCGCGCAGCAGGTTCATTTTTTTGAGTGCTAAGTAGTTGCGAGCGCGTATGCGTTGTACGTAGTTGAGCATTGCTAATGAGATGAACATCAGCAGTAATACGAAGGCAGAGATGCCGATGATGGTATATTTTCGAGAACGTTCTTTTTCGATTTGTTGTTCGGCGTTTTTCATTTGCTCCATCTGTCGGCGGCGTTCTATATTTAGGCTTACGTTTTGTATTCGGTTCATTTTTTCGGCGCCTACTACGCTATCGCGGTAGATGGTAGATTGGAGGTGTTTTTGGAGAGCTGCTTGGTAGTTTCCTTGTTTTTGATAGACGAGGTAGTAAAGGTGATAGATGTCGGCAAGGTGTTCTTTTGATTTTATTTTTCGGGCAGTGGCTTCCGCATTGGTAAGGTTAGCAAGGGCGACGTCTTCTTTTCCTGTAACATAATCGATATGAGCAATTGCCAAAAGGGTATTGAGGGCGTGCCAGTCGTCTTTTGAGGCTTTCATCATTTCGAGTGCTTTTTGGTACTCTTGATATGCTTGGGGATAATTGCCTTCGAGCTCGTTTATTTCGCCAAAATAGGTGTGCCCAATAGCGATACCTATATTGTTTTTAGCTTTGGTATTGAGTTCCATTGAGCGTTTGTAGTAGATGTTGGCAGAGTCTATTTGTCCTTTATTTTTGAAGATAGAGCCTATATTGGCATAGTTGATGGCTTGCCCGTAGAGGCTTCGTAGTTCTATTTCACCAGCTAGGGCTCTTCGGAAGACGCTATCGGCACTCTCGTAGTTGTTGAGGGTGAGATATATGTTTCCCATCCCGTTGAGTGATATTACGCGATTTTTTTTGGCTTGGAAGGAGGTGTCGGTGCTTGCTTCGCTTATTTTCCAAGCGAGGTAGTGGTATTCTTGTGCAGCATCTAAAATACCAAGTCTTCGGTAGTTTGTACCTATGTTGTTGAGTGCCCTGACCCACTCGATGGTGTCGTGTAAGGCTTCGGCTTGGTGCATTCCTTCGCTGTGGACACGTAGTGCTTCGTCAAATCTACTTTCGTTGCGAAGCATACGCCCCCATTCGCGAAGTGCAATAACACTTCCTATTTTATTGCCTTCTGCCTCCATTTGTCGCTGTATGGGCGCCAACGAATCGGCTGAAAGAAAGTGATTGAGTTTTTTCTCTATCAGTGTTCGTTGTTTTTCAGCGTTTGTATTTGTTTCTTTATTGTTACAAGCTATTATAAATAGGGTTATAACAATAAATACTAGCTGAGATAAAGCTGTTGTAGTAGCATATTTTTCACTTTTCATCTCATATTCGTTGTTTGATATTCAGAATTGGCTATTTAGAACTGAGCATTCAAAATTATTTACTGATAATACGTAATTTCGTATATTACAGTGCGTTGTGTATCGCTATCTTGTAAAACATCTTTTACGATATTTCCTTGTTCGTCATAGGTATATTGGTGCTTTTCGGTATAATAATTCATAGCGGTATTATTTCCTGATGTTTTGATTTCTAGGACATTACCGTATTTGTCATACGTATAATCACTTTGTATATACTGTTCTTTGCCGTAGTTGTAATAGGTTTTTTCGTGTGTGCACTGCCCCTTTTCGTTGTAAGTAAATAGGGTTTCTTCTTCTTTGTGCTGACCGTTGTAGGCGGTTTCTTGGGTGAGCAAACCTTGTTTGTTGTAAAGTCGCTCTATTTTGGAAAAACTTTTATAAAAGTCGTTTAGTTGGGTTACTTTTTTGCCATCTGTTAGCTGCTGATATTGGTAGGAGATGGTATCGGTGGTTTTGTCGAGGTTGTGCAGGATTACTTGTTGCAAATTGCCTTGTGCATCGTAGGTATTTTTTTCGTAATAGGGGTTGGGGTCGTCTTTGTAGAGGGTTTGTTGCTCTACTAGGCGATGCTGCTGGTCATAAGTATTTTTAATTTTTCTTGTCCATTCTTCTTTGGCGTTGTAATATACCTCGCTGGTGATGTAACCATCGGTGTTGTACTGTACTATGTGTATGGGGTCTTCATCTTCATCATATTCGTTTACGCCGAGCCTTCCGTTGGTGTTATTGGTCGCGTATACTGTTTTTTTGATGGTTTTTACCTTGCCTTTGAGGTTGTTAGTTTGCCAATGGGTAGGGTTGGTAATTTGCTCTTTTTCTGCCGATTGTGATGAGCTATTAAGGGTGCAAGAGCTAAAAGAGCCTGCGCCAAGAATAAGTGCTAGTACTGAAAAAATGTGTTTCATTAAAAAAGTAATGTTAATTTTGCAGCAAAGATAATAAAAAATAGCAAATTAGCAAATTGGTAATTAGCGAATTAGCAAAAAAAATGGCAAATTTTACTTTTATGCTGTTTTTCATTAGGACATTGAGAACCAACGCCAGATGTTCATATCAATCCTCTTCCTCCACGTAATGTGCGGCAATTGGTTCTCATATACGTCCTAACTTGTTTTAATGAAAAAAGTATCTTGAGGAGGCAAGTCTTCTTTTTTATCTTCTTTAAGCTTGTCAATACGTTTATCTACTTCCATTTTCACAATTTCTCTAATGGTATCTAACAATTCTACCCGTTCATCGCAAAAATGAAGGTTAGTTTGTTGTTGGTTTGCTATTTTTTTATTTGTTTCCATTAGAAAGTGATTTTTTCTTTGATGAGGAAAAATACCTCTTATTTTCTGGTGCAAAGGTACGGTGGTTTTTGGAAGTAGAGTTTGCATTTTCAGCCAAAAAGTATGCAATATCTGCCATTTTTAGTTTTTTTATTATGCTTGTAAATATGCAAAATTTGCCATCAGTACCCTTGCCAAGCCTTATGTAGCAAGGGAAAGGGTATGCAAGGTGCTATGAAAATTGGTTTTGTATTGGGGTTGGAATTGGCTGTAAAGTATTTGTAGAGGAGGTGTGTTTTATCATTATTTAACGTTACTTTGAAAAGAAAACAAATAGTGAATAAAACGAAAAAAAACGTTGCTAATTTATATTTGATTTACAATTGTTTTGTACCTTTGTTGGCTGAAAAAGTAACTTAATGAAAGATAATTTCTTTCTATAAAAAATTATGTTTTATGGATACATATGTATTAGTACTTGAATTTCTATTCTTGCTGGTAATGCTGTACATTGGCAGCCGCTACGGGGGAATAGGTTTGGGAGTCGTATCGGGGATAGGACTCATTGTAGAGGTGTTTGTTTTTCGGATGCCTCCTGCCTCTGCACCTATTGAGGTAATGTTGATTATTTTGGCGGTGGTAACTTGTGCCTCTATTTTGGAGGCTGCTGGTGGGCTGAAATTTATGCTGCAGGTGGCTGAACGGGTGTTGCGAAAGAACCCTAAACAGATTACTTTTTTGGGTCCGATCGCTACTTACACTCTTACTTTTATGCTTGGTACGGGGCACGCGGTGTACTCTATTATGCCTATTATTGGTGATATAGCGTTGAAGAACAAAATTCGCCCCGAACGCCCTATGGCAGCTGCTTCCGTAGCTTCGCAATTGGCGATGACCGCTAGCCCTATATCGGCAGTAGTAACGGTTTATTTGGGTAAGGAGCTGCTGAATTTGTTTCACTTGCAGGGGGGTGAAAACCTAACTTTGCTGAATATTCTTTCGGTTACGCTACCTGCAACTTTCTTGGGGTTATTGGCGATGTGCCTTTATAGTAGCAAACGTGGTAAGGAATTGGAAAAAGACCCTGAATACCAACGCCGCTTGCAAGACCCTATATACCGCGATCAAATTCTCAATAGCAGCAAGACGACTTTGAATGAGGTGATACCTCAGTCGGCAAAAAATGCGGTATACATATTTTTATCATCAATAGTGGTGATTGTAGCTTTGGCTCTATTGCCTGAAGTGCGTACTTTTATGATAAAAGAAAATAATGTAAGTATGGCTTATACGGTGCCTATGGGAATTATTATCCAGATGATAATGCTTTGTTTTGGTGGGATTATTCTTATTACTTGTAAAACGCCTGTGAAACTGGTACCTGAAGGGGTTGTATTTAAATCGGGAATGGTGGCTTGTATTGCTATTTTCGGGATTGCTTGGATGAGTGATACTTACTTTACTTATGCTATGCCTAACTTTCAGGATGGGATTACAGCAATGGTGCAAGCATACCCTTGGACGTTTATCTTTGCGCTTTTTGCTGTTTCGGTAGTTGTGAACAGCCAAGCGGCTACGGCTAAGATGATGTTGCCTATAGCTATAGCTATGAACTTGCCTGTGCCGTTGCTCATAGGTATTATGCCAGCAACTTATGCTTACTTTTTTATACCTAACTATCCTTCGGATATTGCTACGGTAAATTTTGACCCTACGGGTACTACAAAGATAGGAAAATACTACTTTAATCACAGCTTTATGGTACCAGGACTCATAGCTGTATCGGTGGCTTGTGTTGTGGGTATCGCCTTGGCAGAGGTATTGATAAAATAGTACAGAAAGGCTGTCTGAAAAGTTTTGTTGTGTGAGGGCGATTGGCAAATCTTCTTTACAATATAAAAGACTTTTTGGACAGCCTAATGCTTTTTCTGTGTTGTCAAATAACTACAAATGACTATGACAAAGGCTTGAATTTTCTGCGCTAAAAACAAGCTAAAAGAGCCTAAAAGATATAGTGTTAAAAAAATCATTATTCATCGTTTATCATTCAAAATTATTTTGTACCTTTGCCTCTTGAAAACTTAAAGCAAACGACCTATTGTTATGATGATCAATATTATAAAAGAACACCTTCAAAAAATAGACGATTTTAAAGCCAAAACAAAAGAGGAACTAGAACAATTTCGCATTCAATATCTTGGAAAAAAAGGGCTTTTAAACGACTTTTTCACTGCTTTTAAAGATGTTCCCAACGACCAAAAAAAGACGTTTGGGCAGGTAGTAAACGAACTTAAAAATAAAGCTGAAGCCAAAGTTCAGGAACTACGTACTTTTTTTGAAAACCAAAACAACACTCCTATTCACCATAGTGACCTTACTCGTCCTGCAGCTCCTACAACTATAGGCACTCGCCACCCCATATCTATCGTGAAAAACGAAATTCTCAATATCTTTGCCAATATAGGCTTTGATATTTCTGACGGACCTGAAATTGAAGACGATTGGCACAACTTTACTGCGCTGAACTTGCCTGAATATCACCCTGCTCGTGATATGCAAGATACTTTCTTTATACAAACTAACCCTGATATTTTACTCCGTACTCATACAAGTTCGGTGCAAATACGTTATATGGAAAATCACCAGCCTCCTATCCGAACTATATCTCCGGGACGTGTATTCCGCAACGAAGCTATATCTGCACGTTCGCACTGTTTGTTTCACCAAGTAGAAGGCTTATACATAGATAAAAACGTCTCTTTTGCTGACCTTAAACAGACGCTTCTCTACTTCACCAAAGAGATGTTTGGAAAATCACGCATACGCCTCCGCCCTTCCTATTTCCCTTTTACCGAACCAAGTGCCGAAGTGGATATTTATTGGGGGCTTAATAACGAGGTGGATTATCGCATTACCAAAGGTACAGGCTGGCTGGAAATTATGGGCTGTGGTATGACTGACCCTAATGTGCTTAAAAACTGTAATATAGATAGCAATGAGTACAGTGGGTTTGCTTTTGGTATGGGGATTGAACGTATTGCTATGCTGCTATACCAAATTGGCGATATTCGTATGTTCTATGAAAACGACACTAGATTCTTAGAACAATTCAAAAGTGCTTATTAATACATAAAATGCTCAAAGTAAATAATATATACTATTCCTATACCGCCGAACAACCTATACTAAAAAACATTTCTTTTCACTTACCACAAGGTGAGCATCTATCGGTTATGGGAGAAAGTGGTTGCGGGAAAAGCACACTCCTAAAAGCTATATATGGGCTTGTAGACCTGCAAGAGGGCGAAATACGATTTTGTGAAGAACGGGTATGGGGACCTTCATACCAATTGGTACCTGGATTCAAATCTATGAAATACCTTGCCCAAGACTTCGGGCTGCGTCCTTATCACACTGTAGCCGAAAACGTGGGGAAATTTATTTCTAACCTTAATTTGGAGTACAAAAAACAACGTACTACGCAGCTGCTCACCCTTGTAGGAATGCAGCAATATGCTCAGCAACAACCTATTAACCTTAGCGGTGGCGAAAAGCAACGGGTAGCGCTTGCGGTAGCTCTTGCTCAAGAGCCTCAGCTCCTTCTGCTGGACGAGCCCTTTAGCCAAGTAGATAACTTTAGAAAAAACGACTTACAACGTACTCTTTTTGCTTATCTGAAAAAGCAAAACATTAGCTGTATTGTGGCTACTCACGATGGCAAAGATGCGCTCTCATACTCCGATAAAGCGCTCATTATGAAAGACGGGCAGCTCATAGCCTTTGGTGATACTGCTACTATATATCACCAAGATAGTGATTTTTATACGGCTTCACTATTTGGTGAAGTTACTTCTCACAATCAAAAACTGCTAAAACCTCACCAAATATCAGTAGTAGCTCACTCTGCTTGGGTGGCTACTGTACAAAATAGCTATTTCCAAGGTAATCAATATCTTATAGAAGCTAAATGCCAAGAGAATAAGGTATTCTTCTTTAGCAACAAGCCTATTGAAAAAGAACGTATTGTGCATTTAGCCACTAATCACTAAAAGAACTAAAATGAAAAAGATAATTATACTCGCATTTATACTACTCACTACCTTTGCTTGTGCACAGCCTAAGAAGTTTGCAGTGCGCACCATAGCTTTTTACAACGTAGAAAACCTGTTCGATACCATCAACGACCCTAATACATTAGATGATGCCCGTACTCCCGAAGGTGCCGACCGCTGGACAAGCAAGTGCTATAACGACCACGTACAAAAGATAGCAAGAGTACTCTCCGAAATTGGCAACGATGTTACCCATAGTGCCCCTGATGTTATTGGGCTTGCCGAAGTAGAAAACGAAGCTGTAGTTGCCGACCTTATCAATACTTCCTACCTAAAAGATTATAACTATGGTATTGTCCATTACGATTCTCCTGATAACCGCGGGGTAGATGTAGCTCTTATCTATAAAAAGAGTGCTTTCAAGCCAATTTCTTCATTCCCTCACCCGCTTCACGTTTATAAAGATGATGGTACCCCACTAAACACCCGAGACCAGCTACTTGTTTCGGGCGAATTAGATGGTGAAATGGTTCACTTCATCGTAAATCACTGGCCATCACGATTAGGAGGAGAACCCCGTAGCCGCCACCTTCGCGAAGAAGCCGCAGCCCTCAATAAACAAATCATAGATTCCTTGCTGAAAATAGACCCTAATGCCAAAGTGTTTTCTATGGGCGACTTTAATGATGACCCTACCAACTCTTCTTTCAAAAAAATACTCCAAACCAAAGATAAAAAAGAAGACGTTCAGAAAGGCGACCTCTTCAACCCTATGGAAACAATGTACAATAAAGGTATGGGAACGCTTGCCCACCAAGATAAATGGAATTTATTCGACCAGATTTACTTTACATACGATGTCCTAAAAGGCGATAAATCATCTTATCGTTATTGGAAAGCCTCTGTATTCAATCCCGATTATTTAACTACCCAAACGGGGCGTTATAAAGGCTACCCTTTTCGCAGTATGGCAAACGGTAACTACACTTGGGGCTATTCAGACCATTATCCCGTATGTATCTACTTAATTAAAAAACCAAAAAACAAGAAATAATATGGCACATTATTTTTCTTCAGATTTTACTCTCGGAATACTCGGCGGAGGACAATTGGGCAAAATGCTCCTTACCGAGACTCGTAAATATGATATTACCACCTGCGTTTTAGACCCCAGCGCCGAAGCTCCTTGCCGCATTGGGGCTAATGTTTTCACACAAGGATCGCTCACCGATTACGACACCGTTTATAACTTCGGAAAGGCTGTAGATGTACTTACCATAGAAATTGAAAATGTAAACGTAGAAGCCCTACAACAGCTACAAAGCGAAGGCGTAAAAGTATACCCCTCACCCACTACTATCAAAACAATACAAAATAAAGCTACACAAAAGCAATTCTACGCTGCTCATAATATTCCTACAGCTCCTTTTAAGGTCTTTTGTAATGTTGAAAACCTCAAAGAAGCCGTTGTAAATAATGAAGTAAATATACCCTTTGTATGGAAAGCAGCGCGTTTTGGCTATGATGGTAACGGCGTAAAGATTGTACGCCACCTCACCGACCTTGATACGCTCCCCAACGAAGAATGTATTGCCGAAACCTTAGTACCTTTCAAAAAAGAATTAGCAGTAATTGTAGCGCGTAACCCTAATGGCGAAATCACTACTTACCCTGTAGTAGAAATGGAGTTTCATCCAGAGGCTAATCAGGTGGAGTATGTACTTTGTCCAGCACGCATTCCCGATGAGGTAGCCCACAAAGCACGCACCGTAGCCCTACAAGTAGCCGAAGCCCTTCAAGTAGTAGGACTTTTGGCAGTAGAGCTCTTCCAAACCCAAGACGATGATATACTAGTAAACGAGGTAGCACCACGCCCACACAACTCAGGACATTATAGTATCGAGGCAGCTTATACCAACCAATTTGAACAACACCTACGCGCTATCCTAAACCTCCCTTTAGGCAACACCGATAGCAAAACTGCAGGAGTAATGGTCAATTTAGTAGGAGCTGAAGGTTATCAAGGTAAGGTAATATACGAAAATATAGAACAAATAATGGCAATGAGTGGTGTAACCCCACACATATACGGAAAGAAAGAAACTCGCCCTTTCCGTAAAATGGGACACGTAACCATCATTAATGAGGATATTAATCAAGCTCGTGCTATAGCCGAGAAAGTTAAGCAAACCATTAAAGTAATTGCATAATAATAGCATTACCTATAATTTATCCCAAAATGTCAAAGAACGTGTTTTTTTAGGCTGCAAAATTGTAACAATTCCACTTCCTACACAAATATCTGTCTCACGATGGAACAACGTTGTAAACATAAAAAGAGGCTACCCTTAAAAGTTAAACCAAACTTTCTTGAGTAGCCTCTTAAATCTCTCTTTTTTATTATTAAATATTATTCATTACTACAACACCTTTTTGTAGTAGTAAGTTGTTCGGAAAGGTGATTTCCTCTCCTTTAGCCGTCTTCAGTAGCGTATAAAACGATCTAATATCTATTATTTTAGCCTCAATAGGATAGTCCTTATCCATAATCTTTATCACATTCCCTATCTTAAAAGGAGAGGAGAAAAACAGTATAATCCCCGCAGTAATATTGCTCAAGATAGACCATTGTGCAAAGAAAGCAACCCCTATAACTGTAAGTACCGATGATATAAAAAGAAATATCTGTTCTGGCTTTATCCCCCAGATAGAGATAATCACAAGTAGTGCAAGCATATAGATGAAGTAATCTATATACTTTTTCACCAATTGCGTCCGTGATTCTGCAAACTCCGAAGTTTTTCCTATATTATCAATGATAGTATTCACCAAGTAGCGCAATATCATAAATATCACAAGAGCTACTATTGTAGCTATTATTTGGTATAAATATTTTTGTTCTATCATTGTTATTGTTTTATAATTACTTCGCTATATTCACAGCACGAGTCTCGCGTATTACAGTTACTTTCACCTGTCCAGGATAAGTCATATCTGTTTGTATTTTCTGTGAAAGGTTAAATGACAATTCTGCCGCTTTATCATCAGTAACCTTTTCACTTTCCACAATCACGCGCAATTCCCTACCAGCTTGTATTGCATAAGCTTTTTTCACTCCTTGGAAAGTAAAGGCAGCATCCTCCAAGTCTTTCAATCGCTGAATGTACGAGTCAAGCACTTGGCGGCGTGCCCCAGGGCGTGCCCCACTGATAGCATCACACACCTGCACTATAGGCGAGAGTAATGAAGTCATTTCAATCTCATCGTGGTGAGCCCCAATAGCGTTGCACACTTCGGGTTTTTCACCATATTTTTCAGCCCATTCCATACCCAATAAAGCGTGAGGTGTTTCGCTTTCTATTTGTGGCACTTTTCCTATATCGTGTAGCAATCCAGCGCGTTTAGCAAGTTTAGGGTTTAGTCCCAATTCAGCAGCCATTACACCACAGAGTTTAGATACCTCACGAGAGTGCTGCAACAAGTTTTGCCCGTATGACGAACGGTATTTCATACGACCCACACACTTCACTAGTTCAGGGTGCAAACCGTGAATACCAAGGTCTATTACCGTACGTTTCCCTATTTCTACAATCTCCTCTTCTATCTGTTTTGTAGTTTTTTCCACCACTTCTTCTATACGTGCAGGGTGAATACGTCCATCGGTAACCAATTTGTGCAATGATAGGCGAGCAATCTCGCGGCGTACTGCATCAAAGCAAGAAAGGATAATAGCCTCAGGAGTATCATCTACAATGATTTCTACCCCAGTAGCCGCTTCCAAAGCGCGTATATTGCGCCCCTCTCTACCAATGATTCTACCCTTCACCTCGTCCGATTCAAGGTTAAATACCGATACGCAGTTGTCAATAGCCTCTTCTGTACCTATGCGTTGTATAGTATTGATAACAATCTTGCGAGCCTCTTGGTGGGCTGTAAGTTTAGCCTCCTCAATTGTAGTTTGTATATACGCCATTGCATCAGCCTGAGCCTCACTCTTTAGCGAGTCAGTAAGTTGTTTTTTTGCTTCCTCAGCCGATAGCCCCGATATTACTTCCAATTGCTGTACTTGGCTTTTGTGCAAGCGTTCTATTTCCTCTTGTTTTTTTTCTAAAGTCTGTAATTTATGGTCAGCCTCTTTAGTTTTGGTTTCAAGTTCATCTTTTAGACGTTTATTTTGAGCCAATTCATTAGATACCTGTGATTCTTTATCTCTAATGCGCTTCTCAGCCTCAGCCATTTTTTTATCTTTCGCACTTACAGTCTTTTCATACTCTGCTTTTAGTTCTAAAAACTTCTCTTTTGCTTGGAAAATCTTGTCTTTTTTAATGTTTTCAGCCTCGCTCTTTGCGTTTTTCAATACATTTTCAGCTTCAGCTTCGGCATTGAGAATAATTTTTGATGCATTCTTTTTTTCCAGCACCTTTGCAATGCCAAAACCAGCTGCAAGAGCAATGATAAAAACAGCAATAATTACTATAATACTTGTCATTTTCTTTTTTGTAAATAAATTTAATATATAAAAAATGCCTATATTGATTGCAGCGTTTCACGTAAAACTCTGAAAAACAGGTTTAGGGATACCCAGCGGGGCAAGTATCCGTAGCATAGAAACTATGACGGCGCGCTTTAGCCACTGGAAGATTACCCTCTTGTGAAATGTTAATGTTGAGTTTACCGAAAGGTCAATCAATATAGGCAGTAAATTTTTCTATGTAAAGGTACGTATTTTATATCATCATATCCATCAGCTTGCATAGCCCTTCCAATTTCTCTTTAGCGTTTGCAACATCGCTATTTGCTATAAGGCGCAGTTCGGCACATTCCTGAGCAAGCACTATAGCACACATAGCAAGTGCATCTTGCTTATCCTGCAAAGCATAATTTTGTTCAAAGTTTTTTATCATTTCATTGATTCGCTTTGCAGCAATCCTAAAACCCTCCTCTTGTGCAGGCGTTACAAACAAAGGATAAAACCTATCGCCTACAGCAAGTTTTATCTTTAATTGCTCTTTGTTCATAAAATCCCTATTTTGAAAGTTGAACTATACACGCATCTATTTCTCTGATGAGTGAATTTATCTTTAGTTTCGTTTCTTTTTTATGATCTTTACTGCCCAATATTCGGTTTGCTACCTTCAGTGCCTCATTTTCTCCTTTCACCTCAGCCGTCTCTTCTTTAGCTCGTAGTTCGGCTTGTTCCATTTGCAACACTTCCCTCCTAAGCTTATCATTCTCCTGCTCCAATTTATCTATCTTTTCTTTTAGTAACAGAACTCTATCTGTTAATAAATCTGCAAGTTCACTGATACTACTCATCGGTAACAAACACTAAATATTTTGCTGCAAAAATAAAGCATATTTATGTAAAAAACAATTTTTTTACATAAATATTTCAGCTATATATACAACTATTTAATTATCAGCGTTATATAAATTATTATTCCTGTGGCTTGGCACGTGTAGCACGCATCACATACACTATTTGTACCACTACCAAAAAAGCATTGGGCAGCACCACTGGGATACTATTTATCAAAATACCATACCACACAAATAGCAAGCAGCCCACCAAATTAGTAAGCCGTATATATTTTATATTATCTTTTATTAGGAAGCTAAGCACTACAAATAGCGAAGCCCCATAGCCTATTATTTCTGTCATTATTTATTTTTTTTATAGCGTAATCGCCTGCGGAAGAAAAACATAGCCACAGCAGCCACTGCAAAAGCAAGGTTCAGATAGCAACTTTGTGTATCCTTTCCCCACCATTCATAAGCATTATAACCCGCATACGCAGCTATCGCCAAATAGGCATAATCAAAAAATGAGCGTGCATTCATATCTTATATTTTATGGTTAATCATTATCTTCTATAGCCAATATTCCTGTAGTTTTATGGGCTTTAACGGTAGAAAATTTTTTGTCAAAATCCATACCTATTCCTTTAGTAACCGTCCCTTTTGCATCATCTCTAAAGTCGAATTCCTTATCCGTAAAAATCCAATCTTCTTTTTGATCCCAGTACAATTGTTCTGTGCGCAAGCGTTTTCCATCATAAGTAGTAAGCCGCACACTATCGCGCAGCTCTACCATTCCCATTGTAGGATAAATAATCCCATAGCACGCTTCCACCGTATTTTTATGGCGTTGTTGGTCGTAAAAATCTATTTTCAGCCCCTCAGGAAATTCAGAATAAGGCATATGCTGGTTCGTATAATCCTCATTCAGAGGACTCGTGAGTTCAGCCACCACTAGGCTCGAATCAGTGTACACCAATTTAAAGTTATATGCCTCGCCCTGCGGAAATTTATGTCGCAAATTCAGTTCCTGCAAGTTACGCATATCGTTATTACACGAAAAAAGCATTGCCACACACAATAGTGCAGCAATACTTTTCACAAATTTATATGTATCTATTCTATTCATACTTGCAAATCTAATTTTCAAATTTTCAAATTTGCTAATTCCCAAATTCCCAAATTTGCTAATTTCCTAATTCTATAGTCTTGGTACTACTACCGATTGCCCTATCCAGCACTTTAAGCTAATGCTTTTGCCTGCCAAGCCCGATTCAAATATATCAGCTTTAGAAGGTGCCAATGCCTCATAGCGCGCTGCCAAACTTTCCAAACCACCCTTGCGAGCCATTTGCGCTGCCAACCAATACACTGCGCGTTTTTCAAATGCAGTATTACCACATTCGTTAGCCGAACTTGCATAAGCGTGCGCCATAATACGATAAGCATCAGAGTTTGAAGGGTTAAAGCTCAACGCCTTTTGTGCATAAGCCACTGCTTGTGCCTTGCTGTGTTTTGTAGCAATACGTATCAACAATTTTGATTTTTTGAAATTATCAGTTTCCAAATCCACCGATTCGTTATAGTATTGTATTGCCTTAGCATTTTGCCCCGCCTTGTCGCTCATTACCCCAAGGTAGTAAGCCGAGTTAGCTGATGGTTTTACCTCGTGTAGCGAAGTTACTATTTTCACAAACAAAGGGTCTTTAGTACAATCCTTGTCCGACATCTTTCCTGCCGCACGGCGCAACCATTCTTCATTTGTTTTATTAGCCTCATAGTTCTTGGTGTAGAGCGGTATCAGCTTATCGCAATCTGCCAATTTACCCAATTTAGCATCAATACTTTCGCTGATAGTTTCGTAGTTATCCACACGTTTGCGGCTCATATCAAGCAGCTTTTTATCGTTATCGCTGATAGTTCCGTTTTCTTCTTGTGCCAAATACTGGTTGATAGTGTTAGAAAGCTCGTTTTTCTCGTCTTGTATTTTTTCCGAGATATTATCGTAAGCGTCAAATACCTCTTGTAGCTCCCTTTTGCCTTTTTCGTGCAAAGTTACCAGTTCAGAGAAATACAAGTACAACGCTTTTTCATTCTTAAAGTTAGCTTTATCTTCGTTGAACGCCGCATTTAGCAAGTTGTAAATTTCCTCATCCGAGCCCACTTTTTCGTCAAACATCAATAAAGCTTGCTTAGTACGCATTTCGGTAGCAGTAAATCGGCTTGCAAATATTTTGTTGTAATTGGTGTACAATTCCAAAAGCTCTTTTACAAACGCTTCTTTTACTCCCCCTGCGCTATTTTTTATCTTATCTTGCAAAATACGCTCACCATAAGCAAAAACAGCATAGTGCAGTTTAGGGCAAGCTGTATACACTTCCTTCCACACAGGATATGCTTCGTTGTAATTGCGTGCCTTAGCATATTCACTAAATATTGAGAGTTTTTGTCTCATTTCCTCATTCTGAGTACAATCTTGGGCTTGTGCCCCTAAGCCAGCAAATAAGCCAACTATTAGTGCTGTTAGTAACCTTCTTTTCATCTTTTCTCGTGTTTTTATTGATATTTAGTTCTTTGGAACCACTTGTCATTAAGTGTAAATCCTATTTTCAAATTGATATAGTTTTCCTTGAGTACTCCAGCCGAAAGCGTCCCTTTGCGCCCCAGCTCTATCATTCCCGTAAGGTTTGAAAATCCTTTTACAGGTAGGGTAAGTCCAAAAGACGTGCCAAAGTCGTTCAGCCGCTCACCATTTAGCACTATTCCCATAGAATCATACCTAAAACCAACCCTATAAGTTACTTTGTGCCAATAACTACTAAACGAATTGTAGTTCGGTATCCAAAAACCGCCCACACTCAGCTTGTAACTGTTTTCATAGCCCACGTTAGTAGTGCTCAAGAACGGATTGGAAAACTTGCTATTCGCTGTAAAAGTATATGCTACCCCAGCAAACCACTGTTGGTGAGCTCCTATGCCCAAGCCTATTTCAGTTTGGGCAGGAAGAGTGAGCTTGGTGTTTTTCAAGCCTTTGGCAGCTAAATCTACCGTACTGCCGTTGCGCACCGCCAATTGTGTGCCCTGTTTCCCGTTATTGATATAGCTCAATAGTGAGATAGTACGTTCATTTTCAGACGACAACTTGCTTTCAGGAGTATAAACCAGCGAACCATAAAGGCGCAAACGCTGCTGCAATGTGTGCTGATAGTACAAGCCAAGGTTAAACACTGCCCCACTAAGTACCGATTTGCTTTCCTCTTGTGTGTAAAACTCCACATTGTGTTGTTGCATCACATCTTTCATTGCAATATTGCCAAAGTGATATTTCATAGAAACCCCCACTTGCAGTCCATCATATACTTTATAAGCTACCGAACCAAAAAATTGGTTTACATTACCACGACCTTCATATTGGTAGTTGTTACTGCCCACCGTACTTTTTATTTTATAACCCACAGATGAATAAGGTAGTAAGCCCACGCCTATTCCTAAGTTTTTTGTAATGGGAAAGCCCAACACCACATAATCAAAGGCAGAAGCCCCTACATTTAGTTTTTGAGTGCTGGTAACAATCTTTTTAGACTGCATTGTAAGCCCTGCCGAAAACGAAGTATATTTCAGCGAAGCCAATGCCGCAGGATTTTGAATATTCACCCGCGTACTATCGGCAAAAACGCCTACGCCCCCCATAGCACTTTCTTCGGTAAGCCCTCCAAAGTTGCGTTCGCCCACTCCGTAAAATGAGTACGGCGACTCGGTAGTTTGTTGCGCTATAGCCGTATAAGTAACTGATAATAAAGTAATAATAAGTGTATTTAGCTTCTTATTCATAGTTGTTTTTGATATTCAAGTATGGCGTTAAGTCCTTCCACCAACACTAATGAGCTTGCAAATATCCGACTTTTTATCCGTTTTTGCAAATAAAAATGATTTCCCCCTGTTAAAATTACTTCTAAATCCTGAAAACGCTGCTTGTATAAACCTATAACTCCCTCTATTTCTTGCACCACATTACAATATACCCCCGAGAGCATACAGCTTTGGGTCGTATTACCTATAAACTCCTCATTATCATAGTCTTGTTCTTCTATAAGTGGTAGTTTCGAGGTAAATTCGTGCATTGCACGCAGGCGCATTCCTATCCCTGGTGCAATAGCCCCGCCCAAGTATTCTTTATTTTTAGTAACCACATCAAAAGTGATACAAGTACCTGCATCAATAATCAGCACATTGCAGTTAGGAAAATGGTGTACTCCTGCTGCAGCCAGAGCCAAGCGGTCTATTCCCAAAGTTTGGGGGGTAGCATATTTATTGACAAAAGGCATCGGAGAGAGAGCATTCAGGTACAACACTTCGGGCAATATATTGTTTAAGAACGAAAAACGTTGTTCAGCATCCTTTACTACCGAAGCCACAATAGCAGCCTTCAGCTCACCAAGAGAAAATTCCTGCAAAAACTGTGCTAAAACTGTTTCATTTTCTATTTTTTTAAATATTTTGCACCTATTTTCCTCAAATAAGGCTATTTTTATAGAGCTATTTCCCTCATCTATAATTAAATTCATCATCGTTTTCTCGTTTACAACAATATACATAGCACCGCACACTTTGCTAAACTTTGTTCCACACAGAGTCCGTCCGAAAAGTCTTTAATAGTACTACTTCGGTATCTCCCCCCTTTTTGAAGGAAGTCCGCGAGCTGGCGCAGCGGAGTATGTGTTAAGGGGGGATGTTTCAGAGTTTGACAAAGTTTATTGCTATGATAATCAATAACCAATCAGTTTCATAGTACAATGGCACCACCTCCCCTTTG
>NZ_KB291283.1:0-2956 GCF_000318275.2 Capnocytophaga sp. oral taxon 332 str. F0381 | reverse complement strand
TGCAAATATATGAAATTATTTTGACACCTCAATTTTATTATTTATTAAGCATCTCTTTGAGCATTACTATTTGCTCTTTGAGGGAAGCTATAGTTTCTTCGTATTGAGCTATTAATTTTTCGGGAATTTGATTCAAATGATATTCTCCATTACAAGTACCAGAAGAATTATTATTGATGTTGAACACTTTTTTATCATCGAAGCCTAAAACTTTCATCGGGTCTACTTGTAGAATAGCACATATTTCGTTGAGGCGCGTAATGGTAAGTTGCGTCTCTCCTGATTCAATTTTTGAATAAGCGCGCGTAGAAATTCCTAACTGAGCAGCGACAAATTCTTGAGAAATTCTTTTTACTTCTCGTGCTTGCTTTATCTTTACTTCTGGTTGTTCAATCATCTTAATACCATTTTAATAATCAGCAGGCAAAAGTATAAATAATTTTCCTATTAAACAAAAAAAGCTGCTGAGCATCTCGCTTAGCAGCTTTTTATTATCAAAATTAATTTCTAAAACACATCAGAAATGTGTTTCATACTGTTCTTTGTTGATGTCTACAAAGTCACCTTGACCTATCTTTTTGATGATATTGGTCACAAAACCTTTCATCTGTTCAAAAAATCTCAAAATTGCATTTATGCCGCTACATTTTGGCAAGTCTTAAGACTTTTCTAAATTTGATTATACTGATAATCTATTTAATCATCACTCTTTAGTTCAAAATAAGAAATATAAATTCAAAATAAGAAATATAAGTTCAAAATAAGAAATAATAAGTGTTGTATATCTTTTTTATTCGTGGTATTTTTGCCCTGTTTAATTCATAAAGTTTCAAATAATGAAAAGATTATCAACATTTTTCACGGTGCTTTCACTTATAGCACTTACGATTATCGGTTGCTCCAAAGACGATGGAGGGAGCGACAACAACGGCAATAACAGTGGCAATGGCACTGGGAACAGCAATACTGGTCAGACTGTAGCAGCTATTACGCCCGACTTTCTCAACGGAACGTGGTCACACGTAGAATTTGAGTATGACGGAGTGAAGTTCTCTAACAATGCTAACCACCAAACTGAATGGAATTGTGTTAAAAAAGGGTCTTTTGTTTTTACCAAAAATCAAGTTACTCTTATCACCAATCAGTATGACGATGAAGACAATACTTGTACTGAAAATCGAGGTACTTTTAATTATACAGTAGAAAATGGCAAGGTTTATCTTGTAGTTCAAGGGAAGAAAGAACTTTTAGATATTACTAAAGCAGGGGATAACATCGTAGTTTCAATAAAAGATGAAGATGGTAAAACTACTAAACGCACCCTTACTAAAACCTCTTCTAATAGTACAGCACCAGCTGCGAAAAAAGCTACTGCAAAAATCACTGTATCAGGAGTTACTAATGGAATAAAAGTAATCGTAGCTAATAGTACTTTTAAATCAAGCCACGTAGCTGTAAAAGAGGCTACTGTAAGCAATGGAACTGCTACTATTGATGTATCAGAATATATAGGTAGAAAGCTGTATTTCATTGTACAAAAAGACAATGAATATCTTTCTACTGAAGTAGAAAAAACAATTGCAGAAGGCGATAATACCATCGCTCTTACAGCTACTGCAAAGGATTATACTGTAAAGATAAAAGTAGTAAACAATGGTACTGCTGTAAGTGGTAAAAAGGTGTATGCTGCTGATTCTTATACTTTTCAAGCTCTCAGTTATGGACTTAAAACGGGTAATGGCAATGAAAATCTTTTAACTTCTACTAAAAATGCTACTACCAATGCACAAGGTATAGCTACTTTCAGCGACTTCCGTCCTACATACAACAATCAAAAATATACATTTTTTGTAGTTACTTCTTCTTCACCTTACTACAAAGAAGTAGAACTCGCTATTGATGGTACTGCTAAAGAAAGTACTATTACTCTTGCTGGAAGCCAAGCACAAACAAAAAAAGTAAATGTTGAATTCTTTGTAAGAGATAGTAATGAATACCTAAACAATGTAAAAATAACTATTGAAGGGCAAACAAAAAGCACTAACACAATAGGTAGTGTTAAAGGTTATGTAGTTTTTGAACTTGAACAAAACAAAAGTTTTAGCTATACTGCTACTACCCCTTGTGGTCATACTAAAACAGGTAGTTTTACTACTAATGCTTATAGCAATATAGTCCAAGTAACCCTCAACACTACTGAAAACTGTAATAACCAAGCAAAAGGAACACTTATCATTAAAAACAATTCTAAAAATCCATATACTGTAAAAGTAGGAAGTAGTACTTTTGTAATGGAAGGAAAAACAACAAGAACTTTTGAGGTAGCATTAAAAACTTATACCGTAAGCTGGAAACAAAACAGTGGTTATGCTTTTTATCCTACTGAAGGCTCTTACGATGCTGAATTTAGTAGTAACAACAGAGAAATTACAGTTTCTTTCCCCTAATCAATTTTGTAACCAATTAATTTTCATAAACCAATGAAGAAATTTTTAATGTACACAACAGTATTGTTACTTACAGCAATCACCACATTTGCGTGTAGTAAAGACAAGGATGAAGACAAAGCAACTTCTGCTACTATTCAATTAGTAGACCTCTTAGGTAAACCTGTAAAAGGAGTGAGAGTATACGCTTACGATCAAGATACTTGGAATATGATAGGCGATGAAACATTTCACGCTACCTTCCAAGTAGTTTCTGATGATGCAGGTAACGCTACTTTTACCAATCTTGATAAAGGAACGCAATTCACAAGTGTTAATAATGAGACCAATACTTTTACTTTTTCAGCACACTATACACTTAACAATAGTAGTAAAACAAAAAGAGTTTCTATTACTTTGAAAAAAGGAGATAATAAAACTGAAAAGTTGGTACTCAACTAAAACGATAAAAAGCTGCCCTAAAGCAGCTTTTTTTATTATTGAGGTGTCTATTTAATTACATACTAATT
>NZ_KB291282.1:50692-51491 GCF_000318275.2 Capnocytophaga sp. oral taxon 332 str. F0381 | reverse complement strand
ATAATTTGCCAATTCCCCTCGCACTATTTAGAGCACATTATACGCTTAAAAAACTCTTTTCTCTATGGTGGGTAAAGGAAAATAGTAGGGCAATTCTTTTGTATTATACTGATTAGTAAGTTGTTGGAATTTTAACAACACATCTGATACATTACCGGTCTTCTTGGAGTTGGCTGTTTTTATACTTGCGGTCTTTCTTGTCCTTTGTCTCGTATAAGTTACCGAGCTTGTCAGGAGTGCGGAATTGTTCTTCCTTGTGGTCGTATTTATAGATCCTTTATATTATTTAAATAACAAGGAATTTTATGCCTATTCCAATCAATCCCATAGGAATCTACGATGAGAATTAAGGATAACAATCTAAGTGGTGTTTGAGCTATATACATATCACTATTCTTAGTTGCTATCCAATCGTACCAATCAGGACAATAATCGGACGTTATACTTAATTTGCAATTCCTTTCATATCTTTAATAGCTAAAGCACTATAATCGTTCATAAATATATCTATTCTATCTTTATCAATAGATATAGTTCTCCTCAAGTAAGTAATCGCTAATAATGAAAGAGGCTCTTCAGCAAAAGTTATATCATCTTCTTTCTGTATATACAGAATATATTCTTCATCTTTACTCATTGTGAAAACCTCATACTTTTCCTTATAAAGTAAATCCAAGGCATAGTTATATGTATTGAAGGCATCTGTTATAGTCATAAATTAATTGCATCTTTGTATTAAACTTGTTGGTATATTCCCCTCTATTAACACCCCCGCTGGCGCAAGCTTGCAGCTTGTGCC
>NZ_KB291282.1:49866-50672 GCF_000318275.2 Capnocytophaga sp. oral taxon 332 str. F0381 | reverse complement strand
CAATTCAAAATTCATAATTTGCCTATTCCCCTCGTACTATTTAGAGCATATTATAGGCTTAAAAAACGCTTATCTCTATGATGGGTAAAGGAATATAGTGGGGCAGTTCTTTTGTATTATTTTGATTGGCAAGTTGTTGGGATTTTAACAACACATCTGATACATTACCTTACCGGTTAAGGTAGTTTTAAATAACATGTTTGATATATCACCAATGCATTAGAGCTTTAAGGAATATGAACCTCTTCTTGGGGTTTAAAATTGATCATGGTAATTCCAAATTTCATAAAACAAAACTCTAAAACCTCTTCAATACTTCTAAATACAAATTCTTTATAATCTGAAATACTTTCATTAAATAAAAAAATATCTTCTATGGTAGGATCAGCTTTATAAGTGATAACTTTATAAAGGTATTGATCTTCTTTAGGTAAATCACCCCTTAATATTTTTATAAATTTCCAAAGTATTGAATTTTCTAGGCTATCTATTTGTTTTAGATAATTATACTTCTTTATTTCAAAATGAATATATTGCAACTCTATGAACTGGCTTCTTCTATTATTTTCTTCTATTTCAGCAAAACATCCTCTCATCTCTATAGGTAAAGCATCATGTATCTTCATAAAATATCCTTATTACTTGTCCTTCAAATGTATGTATTTGTAAATGAGAACCCTCTGAAGCATGATCTCCAGCTTTTGCGTTTGGATTATACTCATCCCAATGATATGTTCCTCTTTTACGTGAAGAAGCTCTTGGTAGCCAATCAGACCCCCGCTGGCGCAAGCTTGCAGCTTGTGCCC
>NZ_KB291282.1:35893-49846 GCF_000318275.2 Capnocytophaga sp. oral taxon 332 str. F0381 | reverse complement strand
CAAGCTTGCAGCTTGTGCCCAATTCATAATTCACAATTCTCTCCCCGTCCCACTTGTCGTACCCGTCCCACAATTCACAATTCACAATTCACAATTCCCCTCGCACTATTTAGAGCGCATTATAGGCTTGAAAAACGCTTATCTCTATGATGGGTAAAGAAAAATAGTAGGCAATTCTTTTGTATTATGTTGATTTTTAATGTGATAAAATTTTAACAACATATTTGATACATTACCATATTTTAAAATCAGGGCGACAATAACCAATAATTAAATCCATTATTTCATATATAAAATCAGAAATATCCAGATTTTCGTTAGCTATGTTACAAAAAAATATATATATAGATTTTTTATCTTGACCGTTCAATTTGTACGATAATAGAAGCGACCTATATTTCAAATAAAATTCAATAGGGAGGTTTTCAACATCTATATACTCCTCTTTCCATTTTCTTATGTCTAATAAAATATATTCTTTATCTAATGTAAACATTCTTTTTTCTTAAACTTATCATCTCTTAATTCTTCGGAGTTAGTATGATATATTACCCCCGCTGGCGCAAGCTTGCAGCTTGTGCCCAATTCACAATTCACAATTCATAATTTGCCAATTCCCCTCGCACTATTTAGAGTGTATTATAGGTTTTAGTCATTTTGTATTTTACTAATAGTTAAGTTGTTGTGCTTTTAACAACACATCTGATACATTACCTCTTTTTATTAATCATATATATATAAATCTAAGTCAATTGAAGCATTCAATTTGTATAATAATTTGACAATATTATTGTCAAAAACTATTGCTGGTGATGGTTCTTTATTTGTTTCTACTTTGAAACGCATTATAGATTTTAAATTGTTCTTGTGTATAAATGAGGATATTTCCTCAATTCTTGGGCTTACAATTTTTTCAAGAGGCTTTAAGCTATCTCCTATATAAAGAGATGTAATATCTTTAAATGAATACTTCCAAAAAGTATCTGTACTTACTCTAAATTTCAGCTTATCTCCTTTGTAAGCAAAATCAGTAGGGGATATGTTTATTATTTCAGAAAACTCATCTATGTTAAACATATCTCCATAAATAATAAAAGTTAATTTAATTCTAGTCATATGGATAATCTGTATATGTATCTATAGGATCTCCTTTTCCTCCTTTATCTCTTAATTCTTCGGAGTTAGTATGATATATTACCCCCTGCTGGCGCAAGCTTGCAGCTTGTGCCCAATTCAAAATTCACCTGAAAAATTATATCTTAAACCCTTTCAAAGATTCTTTTTGCTTGCCTTGTTGGTCAAAATTATCCTCAGAAAGCCATCGCTCAAAAGCATATTTGTTACCAGCCCATTCCTTGTCTGTCATCGCATACCAAGCCGTGTCGCGCGAACGCCCTTTGTAAACCACTGCCTGCCTAAACGTACCCTCATATACAAAACCCAGTCGCTCAGCAGCACGGCGCGAAGGTGTATTAAAACTGTCGCATTTCCATTCGTAACGCCTGTATTGGAGGACTTCAAACACATATTTCGCCAACAAATACTGCGCTTCTGTAGCCATACGCGTACGCTGCAAAGCCGGCGAATAGATTACCCAGCCCACTTCTATCACTCTGTTTTTAGGGTCAATACGCATTAGGGCGAGCGTACCTACGGCTTTTAGCGTTTGTTTATCTACAATCGTCAGAAAATAAGGGTCAGCAGAGGCTTCCTGCTTAGTGAGTAAAGCACACAACGCCTCTTTGTCCTTTGCAGGAGCTATAGATAAGTACGTCCAGTCAGGCATTACAGCATTGGCTTCCAAATAGAAATCACTCAAATCGTCCAAATGCTTGGCTACCGAAAGAGGTTCCAACAGACAATAATTCCCCTCTAAGAGCGTTATATGAGGGGTTGCCCCTACTGAAAAATCAGGTAACGCCTCCCCTATAGGCTGATTGTACTGGTTTGTATTCATTGTATATTTTTAGATAATCGGTTGATACCCCTCGCTGGCGCAAGCTTGCAGCTTGTGCCCAATTCACAATTCCCTTTACATTCCCCATACAGCACTACTGCGCACTGCCCCCCTCTCTTTTGGAGAGGGGGAACGGGGGTGAGGACTCCGCTGGGCAAGCTTGTAGCTCGCCCACCAATTCAAAATTCAGAATTCAAAATTCAGAATTCACAATTCCCCTCGCACTATTTAGAGGCAATCGTTCTCAGTGCCTTTTTTACAATATATTTGGTTTCTTTGGTAGGACTTTCGCGTTCCCAACGCTCACAAAGTGCCGTTACGAAATCAGGACGGGTTTTGCTAGCATCGTTCAGCCAGTTCCCTACGCTATCTTGCACATACTTTGCCTTATCAGCTTTCAATTTATCTAATATCGGCAAATACACCTCTGGCTTTTCTTTCAAGGCTTCTATATGAGCACACCAAACACCCCGCGGGCGCAAGGCTTCTGTACTAAACCTGCGGATATTCTCATCTTCACTTTCTGCCCAATGGGAAAGAAAAGCAATCGAAAAGTCTAAATGTTCGCTCATTTCAGGGCGTAACGCCATCCAAATAATCTCACGAACGCCAAAATGACTATCGGCTACCAAAGGTTTTAGTTTGCGTAGCTTGTCTTCCAGAAGAGTATCGGTATGCAAAGCCACCAAATAACAAGCATAACAACGCACCGAATCGGATAAATGCGTGCTGAGTTGTTCAAACAAAGGCTTATAGAGGTCAGTTTTTGCATATTTTTCGTATAAAAAAGCACCTATAAGCCTAATCGTATTCATTGTAGAAGGTTTCTTTTGCTGATGAATTTGGCAAACCAACTCTTCAATGATATTTTTATCAATTCCCAAAGCAGGAAAAACAGATTTCACTAGCAGAGAATGCTCTACAGCCAGCCATTCAGTAAGGTTTACCGTTTCTATACGCCCCGTATTTAATAGCGAAAGCACTTCCGAAGGAATATCTACCGCCTTCTGAGCCCCTTTTCTGTTTTTGATGTTTTCGGTCATAAAAATAATTTATCAATTAGTAAATTAGAAAATTAGCAACTTTTTATGGTGTGATAGTAACGATTTTTCCCTCGCGGCGCACCACAATCTTTTGATGATTCTTGCGCTTTTCAGCAATCATTCGCTCATAAGCAAGAGATAAACCTTTTAAAAGTTTTTCTTCTAATATATCTTTTTTAGCTTCTTTCTTTTTCATAGCTGTTTTTCATTTGATTATAAAGGTCTGTATTATAAATTATTTCTTTCTCTCCTTTGTATTTCTTTGCAATAGGAGTACGTTCTCCTTCTGAATTATCAAAAATATAGCAAATATCTACCATATCCATATAGATAGCAAAGAGATTGGCAATCCCGTTATGATACCTTCTTTCAATGGTTTCTGTGGGAATGCTATGCCCTCCTTCGGCAACCCGCTGAGCGACCCGCTCTTTAGCCATATTGGGCGAGTCCAACCAAAAGAACAACAAGGTAACCTCATAGCCATTAGCTTGTGCCCATTCTATTTTTTGCTTATAGCTTTTAGTAGCCAAAGTAGTTTCAAAGGCAAAAGTTTCTCCTTTTTGCAATAGTTCGTCCATACGAGCCAGCATTATTCTGCCAGCTTGCATAGCTACGCTTTCGGGCTGGAAAGGCGATAGCCCCTTAGCGATTTCATCAGCATTGATAAACTCTTTGCAGCCCAGCACTTCTGGCAAAATGGTAAAGGAAGCAGTGGTTTTTCCCGCACCATTACAACCCGCTATGATATAGAGTTTTGAGAGGTTAGGCATCATTAAAACTATTTTTTAGTTGCTCGTTTGGGTTTTTCAAGTGTTTTTATTTCATTACCTAAAACGGTAATTACTTGATTGTTGGAAACAGGTCGCAGGTCTATTTTCTGTGAATAATCATTTACTATTTTTTGAGTAGCTTCCTTATATGGAAAGTTCAGATAATGAGGTAAAAAATAAAAATCTACCAAATGTAAGCCTGAAAAATCTGTGAGTTCAGGAACTTTTTTAATCTCGTCCATATCGCTAACAAATTCAATAGTAGGTGAAGCAATAATAGAACCTGCCGAAGTGCCTATGTACAACTTTCCATTATTAATTTGTTCAATAAGTAGTTTGTCCGCTCCTTTCTTTTTTAGCTCCTGCATTAGGTAGAAAGTATTTCCTCCCGAAATGAAAATATAATCATTTCGTTCTAATGCTGCGGTTATTTCTTCGGTCGTAGCGGTAGAAACTTCTAATTCTTCTATAATAAGCCCTAATTTTTCAAAGGCTTTTCTGTCGTCATCTACATAAAAACGCACTTTTTCTACCAAACTTGCTGTTGGGATAAAAGCCAGTTTTTTCTCTTTTACAGGCTCACCAGCAAAATCTTCAAATAATTTTGCGACAGAACTGAATGATGAAGTTAAAAATAATCTTTTCATATTTTCATAAATTGACAGTGTATTCCAATCTTTTATCACACCCATTTAGATTGCAAATATACAAATATTTTTTCAATTTTCCACCCCCTATTCAGAGTATAAGCTGAGCGAACCTTCAGCGAAGGATGAGCGAAGGATAAACGTCTAATAACCTAACCAAAACCAGAAAAATATACTACATCAAAAAATTTGCCTTGCCATTTACCTTTTGTTTTATACTTTTGCACCGAGAATTAAAAAATTAAAAAACTATGAAAAAGAACATTTATTACTTTGTTATGGGCATTTTTGCCCTATTGGGTACAGTATCTTGCTCTAAATCAGAGAGCGAAGAAAGCACAAAATATCAAAACCTACCCAAGGAAGTCAAAAGCATCGTTCCTGATAACATTTTAAGAAAATTAGAGGCAAATGGTATGGTCATACATACCGGCACTACCCCTCCTAATATCGAAGGTACTTTCAATATAACTCCGTTCGAGTTAGCTTTTACCGATGTTGAAGATTATCAGTATGTTGTAGGCTATCAGATAACAGGTTATACCTATCATTTCTACGACCAACAAGGTGTAAAAATAAAAACGGACTACGAAAACCTCAATTTATTAAGTAATGATAAAGCGATAGGCAAAGGCACTATCATTTCGGGCAGTGAGAATAAATTTACTGCTTATATGTCTTTTGAAGGGGAAGATAAGTCTATAGGTGCCAGCTATAAAGAGGTAGCTATCATTTCAGGGGAAATTACTGCACAGGGTATTAAGAACTTCAGATATGCCTTTTGTTTATTAGAAAAGAATGATCCTCTTAATAAACTGATGCCAGTAGGGGGTACCCGCATTTGGTTCGACAGCGATAATATGTCAGAAAGAGAATAAAGCAACCTACAAGTTACTAGTTAATGTATAAAAAAACGTGGGATATCCCACGTTTTTTTATTACCATTGTTTTTGAAATACCAAAATAATATTTGTGTTGCCAAAGAAAAGAGTTTGTTTATCATCGCTAAAGCTAAACGGAATAGGTACTTTTTGTCCGTTAGAAACGTTGTAATATGTATTGCCTTCTCTTGCCCAATCAAAGGTTTTTCTTTCTTCATCACCACATTTCACACCGTCATCTGATAGCCTGTAGTATATAGTAAAACCAATTGTACTTGCTACAATATCACCTCTAAAGCAAGCAGGAATACCCGCCTTAAATTCTTTTATAGTCTTACCGCTCTTCAATTGTGCTTTGGTAAGTCTCCAATAACCTACAAAGGGGTCTAAGTGACTATAATCTACGCCCCGCTTATGAAGAATCAATGTTTCATCATTACCTTTATCATTTAGGAAACGCAGTATGAGCTCTTTGTTTTTCATTTCATAATTGATAGTAGCTGTTTGTCCTTTGTAGCCTTTAGGAGAATCAGCCGTTATAGTCAAATGAAAAGCACTGTTAGAAGCGGTGTAATCGTAATACTTAAAGTCTTCTTTACAAGTAGAATTATCTTCATATACCCGTTTGTGCTTCAGCTGGTTGTCAGAGATTTCAAATACAGTTCGTTTTGAACATTGATTGGGAGTATACCAATTGTATTCATTTATACTTTGTTTTAGGTTGTACATAGTATGGATATACCAATCACCTTTAAGCGAAGTACTACTACCATTGTCATCATCTTTTCCGCAAGAGAAAAGACATAAAGCTGTGGCAACAAGTGCCGATAAAATACGTTTTTTCATATTTGTTTTTATTTTAAAAGTGAATATCGGGACAAAGATAATAAAAAATATGTTTATATCTTATATAATATTTTTATTATAAAAAAAAATCCTTATCTTTGCCCTGAAAATTTACAAAAATCAGGCGTTTTATGAAATTATTAATATCTTTATTATTGTTATTGCCTTTGTGGGCAAAGGCACAACTAATGGAACCCCTCGACAAATGGGGCGTACGCACCGCCTACACACGCACCAATGGCAGCCGCAGCTTTGTCTTTATAGGAGCCTCACTCAATAGCACCCAAGTAGACCGCAGTGGCTTAGCTGCGATAGGAGCCAAAGTATACGCCGGAGCACAGATAGGAAAACCAGACAGCTGGAAAATAATCCCCGAAGTAGGAGCAGATACTTTTTTTATCTTACCGGTAGGAGTAGGCGTTTCGCTAAACACCGAAGCCATAACACCCCGCGTAGGCATTACGCTCATCAATTCCATCGAATTTTATTGGGGGTACTCCTTTCCGTTTAAAGAAGGAAACAGCTTTCAAGGATGCACATTTTCCGTAATTGTAAATTTGTATAGAGGTTTATAAGATATATCATTAATTTTTATATAAAAAATAAATTTATATATATATTTGAAAATCAATTACAAATATAAATATATATAAAATAATTATCAACAAACCATTGTTAATAACTTTTTTTGGAGTAAATTTGCAACGTCATTTTAACAGTGCATTTTAACAGTGCATTTTGATAGTGCATTTTGATAGTGCATTTTGGAACACTTTTTAGCACCTCATTTAGGTATGCTTTTTTGACTTACATTTTGTACTCTAAAATAAAAAAAACAATGGATAAGGATTTAACTAAAATAGCAGCATTCGAATATATAGTCTATAAACTCAAGGAGTGGTATGAAGATATGAATCCTAAGAAAAAAGAAACAGGAGAGAATGATTTGAGCGTTTTAAAAGTAATGAAATTGTTATTCTTTGTTTCAGGGGTTGATATAGCAAATAACTTATTTGATATTTTTGATAGATTTCAAGCTTGGCAATATGGGCACGTAGAAGCTGATTTGTATAATCAATATTCACAAAAGAAAGGTAATTTTAGCAATTTAGAAATAAGTAGAGAAAGAACTATTTTAAAAGGAAAGACTGTTACTGAGCTTAATGAAAGTAATTTTCTTTCCAAAAAACTTAAATCAAAAATAGATAATGATATTGAGAAGCTAAAGGAAAAGAATAATGAGTTGATAAATTATCCTGCTTTTGAATTAGTAAATCTAAGTCATGCTTATCACTCTTGGGATATTTATTATAATAAATTAAAAAAACCATATACTGATATGGATAAAAGTATAATTATAAATGAACCAAAATACTACCAATAGTTATATTTCAAAGTCTTTAGATAAAATAAAAAAAATAGATAAACAACTAAAGGCAAAAAAATTTAATATAAAAAATATAGGAAGGTTAATTCTCTCTACTGAAGAGATTATTAGCTACCTTTTCAACTCAGTTTTAATTGGTGAATTTATCACTGATACTAACTTTGAAAATCTAAATTCTTCTCAAGAAGGTTTAGATTTTTCCGTTATAAAGAATTTTGAATTACTTTCATTAGAGAATATTTTAGCAAATAATAAGAAAATTCCAGATTCTACAAGAAGTAATATAGAGATTTTTAAAAAACGTATAATTCAAATAAATTCTATTATTTTCGATTTATACATTCCCCTTGTAAAAGATGTAAGGGTTATCCTAAAGAATCAAGAAACAGATATTGTTATTACTTCTTCTTATAAGTATCAAATCACAAATAATGATGACTATGTGCTAAAAATATTTTTTTTAAATATATATTTATGTTTAATAGATATTCTATTCGATGAAAAGCAATATTGTTTTGATAGAATATCTTCTGTAAAAGATGAAGTCTTATCTATTGAGAAAAAATCTGAATTACGTTTTTTAAAAAATCAGATAGAAAAAATAAAGAAGAAAGCTACTTTTTTACTTTTTAAATGGTGTAAAAGAACTAAAGTAAGTGGTGTCTCATTATATATTGATAAAGGGATTGAAAGTTATGAAACAGAACTTAAAAATTATGGAGATAACTGGACTTCATTAGTTGACTATATTAATAATCATTACTACAATGAAAAAAGTGAAAAAAGAAAGATTGCTGAAAAAAAACTAACAAAATCATTCGCTGATATTAAAGATAAAAATTTTGAGGAGTTTTCTTGTAGAGAAATTCACTTATATATCAAATACTATAAGGATATTAATAAGAACTTAGATAAATTAGATGAAATAATATTATTCTTAGAGGAATGGAAAGATGAGGAAGAAATAAATAATGAAGAGAAAAATATAAGAACTATCATTTATAACTATGCTCGTAATAATCGTTTTTCTCTCTTCACTGAAACTTCTGATGATAGAGAAGATTTACAAAAACAGTATAATAAAATTGATAATAAAGATAATAAAAATTACTTCCTTCAATACAAATTTATTGATAAATCAATACAGTTACTGAATACTGAACTTAAACAAACAAATGAGACAACTACTATTGAGGAAATAGATAAAATTGAAACTTATCTTAAAAAAATAGAGTCTGAATACATTACCTATAAAAAAAATATTGAGTGGATATTAGAACATATCTATTTCATATACAGAGTTTCTTTTAAGGAATGTATTATTGATGATATTTTTATCTACTCATCTTTCTTACTTCCCCTAGACAATAGAAAATCAAAAGATAGATTTGAAAAAATAACGGATGATTTTAGAGAATTAAAAAGTCAGTTGCCTCTTTTTAGAAAAATGGCAGAATTTAATGGTGATGTTTCAAAAGTAAAAGAAGAACTCCTTCAGTTTGATGAAAAAATAGAAAAACACGACACAAAAACCATAGAATTAATGGGATTGTTCTCGGCTATCATCGCTTTTGTAATGGGAAGTATCCCTACATTTCAATATCTTAAAAATATCTTTGATGTGGGTATTTTCTTTGTTGTTTTTGGTACTTCTCTTATCTCTTTTCTTTTGGTGCTATTATTTATTACAGGAAGGATAAAAGTAAATAAGGAGCAAAAATGGTGGAAATCTCCAATACTATATTTCTATGCTGCAATGATTATCATTGCATCTGTTCTTAGCTATTTCAATCCTAAAGATAATGAGCGTAAAACTACTACTCTAAAGCAAACTGAAAAGACCATTATAGAAGAAAAAATCACTTCAAATAAAGCCATTGATACACTCAAACAATCTAAAATTACTAAAGAGCATACTACCTCCACCAAAGATTCTTTAAAATAAAAACTTATTACGTTATGAGTAGTATTTTTGTCATTGGTATTTTTCTGTGTTGCTTTCTCTTGGTATTGCTCTTTAGCAAAGCCGCTAAAAGGCTGCCCGACAATATACTGGGGGTCTGGTTGTTATGCATTGCAGCCTACTTGCTCAACTACTACCTGCACTATTTGGGGTATTGGGAAAAATACCCGCATTTAGTAGGGGCTACACATCCATTCCCCTTGCTGTTTGCCCCTTTTGTCTATCTGTATGTCGTTACCAACCTGCGCCAGCCACAACTACTCTATTGGCGAGACAGCCTTCACTTCCTCCCTTTTGCAGTTACCTATGTGTTGATGTTTCCCTTTTTGTTTGGCTATTCTGCTGCCGAAAAAGCAATGATAGACCAAGCCGATTACCACAGCCCCCTACCAATGGCTATTTACCATTTCATTTATAGCCTTTGTAATCGTATGCGTAGCCTATTCAGTAGCTACCTATCATAAAATCAACCAATACCAACAAATTATAGGTGAGCAGTTTGCCTATAATCATCATTCAATCAAGTTTTCAAGAAGATAAAAGGACGAACCCCAAGCCGATTCGTAAATGAGGGATAAAGAAACATTTTTATACCCGAAAAGGTATATGTTTAATAAAAATACGTATCTTTGTACCCGAAAAGGTATACTAAGTAATTTTCCCATTATGAACATAGCTTCTTTTGTAAAGGAAAGACGCAAGCAGCTAAAACTCACACAAACCGAACTAGCAATGCGTGCAGGAGTAGGTTTGCGCTTTGTACGCGAATTAGAGCAAGGCAAAAACACCTTGCGTTTAGATAAAGTAAATCAAGTATTAGCCCTCTTTGGTGCCGAAGTAGGGGTAATAACCCTTGTTGAGAAATGAAAAAACAATACTCCGATTTAATAATTGCCAAATTTTCTAATTCATTTGTGGTATAATGAACAAAAAAGTCCCGAACTTTACCTAAAAGCTCGGGACTTTTTTTATTTACATTACTACTTGTTTACATCACTACATTGATAATCCTATTAGGGACTACAATCACCTTTTTAGGAGTGTTGCCTTGTAGTTGTTCTGCGGTTTGAGGGTCGGCAAGGATGGCTTGTTCTATCTCGGCAGGAGTCATTGTGGTTGCAAAAGCACGTTTGAAGCGTACTTTACCATTAAACGATACAGGATACTCCTTGCTGTCTTCTTGCAAATACTTATCCTCGTGTACCGGATAAGGCGCATAGGCTACGCTTTCGGTATTTCCGAGCCTTTTCCAGAGCTCTTCGGCGATATGCGGAGCAAAGGGTGCTACCAACACCGCAAGAGGTGCTAAAACGTCTCTATGGTGGCATTTTAGCGATGATAGCTCATTCACACATATCATAAACTGACTCACCGAGGTATTGAAGGAGAAATTCTCAATATCTTCATTTACTTTTTTGATAGTTTTATGCAGTGCTTTGAGCATTTCGGGCGTAGGGGCTTCATCGGTTACTTGCCAGCCATTGTCATTGAAATACAAACGCCATAGCTTGCGCAAGAAATTATATACCCCCGAAATACCTGCTGTGTTCCAAGGTTTGGCTTGTTCTAACGGACCTAAGAACATTTCGTAAAGGCGCAAAGTATCAGCACCATATTGCTCGCAAATATCATCAGGATTTACCACATTGTATTTAGATTTCGACATTTTTTCGACTTCGCGCCCTGTGATATACTTACCGTCTTCTTCTAAAATAAACTCAGCATCAGCAAATTCTTTACGCCACGCCTTGAATTTCTCAATGTCTAACTCATCAGAAGTATCTTTGAGGAGAGAAACATCTACGTGAATAGGTTGTACCGATTGCCCTTTTATCTGATTCTTAGATACAAAAGTATTAGTTCCTTCTAAGCGATATGCAAAAGCACTCATCCCCAATATCATACCCTGATTTATCAGTTTTTTGAAAGGCTCTTCGGTAGGGGCAAAACCGCGGTCTTTGAGGAATTTGTTCCAGAAACGAGAGTACAAAAGGTGTCCTGTGGCGTGTTCGCTACCCCCTACGTAAAGGTCTACGTTTTGCCAGTAGTCTACTACGGCTTTGGTAGGGAAAACAGCGCGGTCACCTTTTTCCATCATATATTCCAACCAATACCACGAAGAGCCCGCCCAACCTGGCATAGTATTCAATTCTAACGGAAATATCGTTTGGTTATCAATAAGTTCGTTGCTTACTACCTTATGGCTTGCAGTATCCCACGCCCAAGAGGTAGCGTTGCCCAGCGGCGGATTGCCCTCTTCGGTAGGGAGATATTTCTCTACTTCGGGCAGGTGAATAGGTAGGTACTGCTCCCCTATCATCTGTGGCAAACCGTTTTTATAATATACAGGGAAAGGTTCGCCCCAATAACGCTGACGTGAGAAGACAGCATCGCGAAGGCGATAATTCACTTTGGCTTTGCCTGCGCCTTTGGCTTCTAAGGCTGCCAATACTTTGGTAACCGCTTCGCCAAAGTTAGTGCAACCATTCAGAATATCAGAGTTTTGGTAAGTCATTCCCTCTTTATCAGTAAAGGCTGCTTCTGAAATATCTTTATCAAAAATATTGATAGGTTCAGGCATTCCTTTGGCGCCCTTGAAGTGTTTAGCAAAGGCATAATCGCGGTCATCGCCAGCAGGTACTGCCATAACGGCACCCGTACCATAGCTGGCAAGTACATAATCGCCTATCCAGATAGGAAGCTCCTTACCCGTAAGCGGGTGCAGAGCATACGCCCCTGTGAAAGCCCCCGATACAGTTTTGGTATCCGCCATACGGTCGCGCTCCGAGCGTTTGGCAGTAGCTGTGATATAAGCCTCTACCTCAGCACGTTGTCCTTCGGTAGTAATAAGAGACACTAAAGGGTGCTCAGGAGCCAAAGTAAGGTAAGTAACCCCAAAAAGCGTGTCAGGACGAGTCGTGAAAATCCTCACCCCCTGCCCCTCTCCTAAGGAGAGGGGAGAAGTTGTGTTAATATTATCGCTATTATACGCCACAGTTCCCCCTTTTTGGTTTTCTTCTATAAAACCGCTGCTATTACACGCCGCAGTTCCCCCTCCTTTGGAGGGGGTTAGGGGGAGGACTAACTCTTGTTTTATTTCTTTTAAAACAGCTTCTGTATTACCAAGAACTTCTTCATTAGTAAAGCGAATTACTCTAAATCCTTTTTCATTAAGGAACAATGTACGCTGTTCGTCATATTCTTTTTGAGTAAGATCATTATGATAGCCTCCGTCTACTTCAATAACTAAATTCTTAGAAAGACAAACAAAATCAACAATAAAATCATCTATTAAATGCTGTCTCCTAAACTTATCTCCTAATTTTTTATCACGCAAAAGTTCCCACAATGCTGCTTCTGCTTCAGTAGGTTCTTTTCGCATACGTTTAGCTTCTTCTATAAGTCTATATGCATTATTTCCTCCTGTCATAAAGTAAGGTCTATCGCTCTTACACGCAGCAGTTCCCCCTCCTTTGGAGGGGGCTAGGGGGAGGACAATCTCAGCTCCCACCGATTTCCCTATCCAATTCTTCTGACTTTCTTTGATGCTCTCACTCCAATCAATAGTGTCTAAGCCTTGCAAAAGGCGTTCAGCATAAGCCGTAATGCGCATACTCCATTGGGTCATCTTCTTGCGAATCACAGGGTGACCACCGCGCTCCGATACGCCATTTACGATTTCATCGTTGGCAAGTACAGTACCTAAGGCAGGACACCAATTCACTTCGGTTTCTGCCAAGTAAGTAAGTCGGTATTTGAGGAGGATTTGTTGTTGCTGTTCTGATGAAAAAGCACGCCACTCTTCAGCAGTAAAGGCAGGAGTATCGTCATCGCAAGCAGCATTTACCTTGCCGTTGCCTTGTTTTTCAAAGAGAGCGATAAGTGTTTCTATAGGCTCTGCTTTGTCAGTTTCGTTGTTATACCACGAGTTGAACAATTGTATGAATATCCACTGGGTATGGCGATAATAGTCGGGGTCTGAAGTTTTTACCTCACGACTCCAATCAAATGAAAAGCCTATTTTATCGAGCTGCTCGCGGTAGCGGGCAATGTTCTGTGCCGTAGTAACCGCAGGGTGCTGACCAGTTTGTATAGCGTATTGCTCAGCAGGCAAACCGAAGCTGTCGTACCCTTGAGGGTGCAATACGTTGAAGCCCTTATGGCGTTTGTAGCGCGCCACAATATCGCTGGCAATATAGCCCAGCGGATGCCCTACATGTAAGCCCGCCCCAGAGGGGTAAGGAAACATATCAAGCACGTAGTACTTAGGTTTTGTACTATCGTTTTGGGCGTTGAAAGTGTGATTATCAGCCCAATATTTTTGCCAAAAGGCTTCTATTTCTTTGTGGTTATAGTTCATATTAGTCGTATATTATTAGGAGGTATTAGAAAATTAATTTTTCAGGGACACATACTCAGCAGCACCATCCTTCGTCACATACTCGGCTGCGCCAGCTCG